>JADLDZ010000094.1 GCA_020846375.1 Nitrospirales bacterium
AGGAGGTGAGTGCGTCCCCTGCGGACAGCGCCTTTTTTTTCTTTTCCACGGTGAAGAGGCACAACAGTGCGGGGAGTACGGTAAGGTTCATGAAAAAACTGATGAACATGCCTGTCCCTGAAATCAGCCCCAGCTCAGCGACACCTGCGTACGCGGTGGGGATGAAGGAATAGAAGCCGATGGCGGTGGTGATGCAACTGAGGAGAAGGCTTCTGCCCACCCCACGGGCGGTAACGGTCACCCCCTCTCCCCGCCCCGTCCCCCCCAGGATAAGCTCCCGGTAGCGCAGACAGAACTGGATGCTGTAATCGATGCCGAGGCCGATGAAGAGGACGGCGAAGGTAACGGAAATGAGGTTGAGGCTGCCGAGGGCGAAGAGCGCGAACCCCGTCGTCCAGATAAGCCCGGTGAGAAGGGTAACCAGGCTTGCAAGGATAAGGCGTCCGGACCCTCCGAAGCCAAGGTACAGGATACTGCCCACCAGGAAGAGAGAGGCGAGGGTCGCCAGCCCGGTGCTCTTTGTCACCTCGGAAAGATTCTCCTGGGCAAGGGCGACATCGCCGGTAATGCGCACGGACACCCCCTGTTCTCCTGTGATCCCTGCATTCCCGATGATGCGGCGCACCGCATCGAGGGAGGCTTCCCCCGCGGAAAGAGAGTCCGTTACAAAAAACGGCTGGAGGATGATGAACTGGCGCCGCTGATCCCCCGCGGGCGCATCTCCGAGCATGATGCTTTCCCAGGGCACCCGGTAGTGCCTGCCTGCAATGATCCCCTCGAATGCGGCGGCTAAATGGGAGAAGAGCGGGCTGAAGCCCTGCATGCCCGGCATCTGCTCCCCCCCTCCCTCAGCCTGCTCCACCGCACGTCCGAGCACGGTAAAGAGCCCCCTCAGGCTCAGATCGTCCACCAGAAAAGCGAGCAGCGGCTGGGCCGAGGCGAGGGCATCCGCAAGCTCCTCCAGCTCATTGACAGTCAGATAGAGCAGACCGTTCTTTTCGAAGAACTCGCCGCCGCCCGGCTCGTACACGGATTTGAAAACCGTCCTCTCCTTCCGCAGCAGACCGGCAAGGCGGGAGCGGGCCGACCGGGCGTGGGCCGCGGTGTCCGCATCGATCACCAGTACAATGGTATCGCTCATCTGCGGAAAAGCGTGCGAGAAATCGCGCTCGAGCTGCCGGAAGCGAAGCGTGTCCGCTATCATGCTGTCGAAATCCGTATTGATGGAGAAAGCGTGCACGGAGTAGAGGAGCACCCCGATAGTGAGGATCAGGGCGACGGAAAGGACCGTACGGTACCTGCGCTGTACAAAAGCGACCCACTTCCCGATCAGTCTGACGGCCGGTCCGCTCGCCCCCGGCGGAGTGCTGTCTTCCCCTCTCATCGCCGCCCTCCTCCAACACCCGAGGCAATGCCCTGTTTGCAAAGCCCCTTTTTCCTGCTATGCTTAATCATAGCAGGAAAAAAAGACGCTCACATCTCAATGAATCCTTATCGTCACATCGGAAGGAGAGATATGCAAGGGGCCGACGACAGCACCGGCAGCACCGCCTCCAGACAGACGCATCCTCTCCTGGCTCTTTTCCTTATCCTTTTTCAGCTCTGCGTGATCTGCCGTCCCGCATTCCTGCACGCCGTGCAGGACAGCCCTGCCGCGGTCATCAGGAAATTCGACGACGCCCTCCTCAATGTGATGAAGAGAGCCGACGAGCTCGGATATGCAGGGCGCTACCGCCTCCTCGCTCCCGTTATCAGGGATTCCTTCGCCCTCCCCTTTATGGCAAACACCTCCATTGGACGATACGCGAAGACCCTCGGCGAGAAACAGAGAGAGGACTTTCTGGACCTCTACACGGAATGGACGACAGCCTCCTATGCAGGGCGCTTCGATGGGTATTCCGGGGAGCGCTTCGAGGTGGAACCGGAATCGGTGTCCCCGCAGGGAACGGCTGCCGTGGTCAGCAGGATGGTCCAGGAAAACGGAGACATGATCGCCTTCCATTATCAACTGCGCAAAATCGAAGGGAAATGGCGTATAGTAGATATTCAGATTTCAGGCGTCAGTCAGCTTGCCTTGACACGATCTCAGTTTGTGAATACTATAAAAAAAAGCGGATTCGACGCTCTGGTGTCCCAATTGAAAAAAAAGATAAAGGGGTATGCGCGTGGTGAAGAGAAATAGAGTCCTTTTCATGCAGTTCGACAGCCGGGAGGGGAAACCGTTCTTCCTGCAGGGGAAGATCCCAATGGGGCTTCTCCTGTTTTCTCTGCTCGTCCTCGCCCTGCTTCTGCATCCTCCCCTTGTCCTCGCCGAAACGAAGGCGATGCCCGTTCCCACGGAAAAGGCGGAGCCCGCGGCGGACGAGGAGTTTGAAGAGGAGGTCATAACCCCCGACCCCATCGAGCCGTGGAATCGCCTCATGTTCCAGTTCAATGACAAGCTCTATTTCTGGGTGCTGAAGCCGGCGGCAAAGGGATACAATGCGGTAGTGCCGCGGGGAGCACGGGTCTCGGTCCGGAACTTCTTCCACAATATCACCACCCCTATCCGTTTTGTGAACTCCCTGCTCCAGGGAAAGCCGAAAGCGGCGGTCATCGAGGTGACCCGCTTCGGGGTCAATTCGACTCTGGGGATCGGCGGCCTCTTCGATGTCGCCCATAAGGAGTTCAACCTCAAGACACAGGACGAGGATCTCGGGCTTACCCTCGGCCACTACGGCATGGGTGAGGTCATCTACCTTGTCCTGCCCTTCTTCGGCCCCTCCACCCTCAGGGATGCCTTCGGGAGAGTGGGCGATGCATTCCTCGATCCTGTAAACTACGTGACCCCGATACGGGATTCGGTGGCGATCCGCGCGTACGACACCCTTAACGAAACCTCCCTGCAACTGGGGGACTACGAGGACCTGAAAGAAGCTGCCATCGATCCCTATCTCGCTATCAAGGATGCCTATATCCAGTACCGGAAAGCCCGTATCAACCGCGGCGACGCTGTCGTACCAGCCCCTCCGGCCGGTCCGACCGGCTCAGTCGAACAGTAGAGAGGGAGGACGGGCCGGCCTCTTCCCGTCCCTGCAACATTGCCTAGAAAAGGCAGTGTTCGCTCATCCGCTCCACCGCAAGGATCAGCCAAGGGACGTACTCGTGCCTGTTCCGGCTCCCTTCTGTCTCCCGGGCAAGGTCATCGAGGCGTATCGTCCTGATTTCGGAGATCTCTGAAGGCGCAGGGGACAGGTCCCGTTCATCAATTCCATCGACCCTCGTCACCGCACATATCTCGTTTTCCGTACCCTTGTCCCGGTACCCCACCTTGTAATGAAACTTGAACAGATAGCGGACCTCTCCGGCGGTGAGCCCTATTTCTTCGGCCAGCCTTCTCCTTGATGCCTGCTCATAATCCTCCCCCATGAAGAGGTGGCTTGCGACCGTACCGTCCCAGAACCCGGGCCAAAGCCGCTTCTCTCCGCTCCGCCGGGCAAGCATCAGCTCTCCCTTCCCGTTGAAGACCATCGCGAGAAAGGCCCGGTGCAGGATACCCTCTCCGTCATGGCACTTCTCCTTGTCCTCCTCGCCGATACAGTTGTCGTCCTCATCCACGATAACGATACGTTCCGTAAACGTCCCCATGAACACCTCCGGGAGGAATGATAAGCGGGTACTGCCGTACCGCTTACCTCCGGTACTCTCGTTCGGTCTCTCTTTTGTCTTCCATCAGGATACATGATAAGAGCCTTCAGGATGTCCGGTACGAGCCTCGTCTTATCTCAATAGTACCTTTCCGTCCGTCGGATGTCAAAATACCCAAAGGCTCTCCTGCAAGGCGTCCTTGCGTGTGGGGGGAGGTGGCACTCCCTGCCCTCCCCCGCCTGCTCACTTCCGGTTGCATTCCGCATCAGGGCCGCTTTTCCCTCACCCGCTGCCAAAGGGTATACTATCCCTATGCAGATCGAAATCCATGGACAGGTCGAACGCATCACCTATACCAATGCGGAAAACGGCTATACCATTGCGAAGATCAGGGCAAAAGGCCACAGGGACCTCGTGACCATCGCGGGGAACCTCAGCTCGATCAACACCGGCGAAATCCTCAAAGTACGTGGGGAGTGGTTCCACCACCCGAAGTACGGGGAGCAGGTTAAGGTCCTCACCTATGAATCCGTAACCCCCGCCACCGCAGCCGGCATCGAGAAGTATCTCGGCTCGGGGCTCATCAAGGGGATCGGCCCGGTCATGGCGCAGCGCATCGTCGCCCGGTTCGGCACGGAGGCCCTCGACATCATCGAAAACTCACCGGAAAGGCTGAAGGAGGCGGAGGGGATCGGCCCGAAACGGGTCGGGATGATCACGAAGGCATGGGCGGAACAGAAGGAAATCAAGGAGGTGATGCTCTTTCTCCAGAGCCACGGGGTCAGCTCCGCCTTCGCCACCAGGATATTCAAGCACTATGGCAAGGACGCCATCCGGACTGTCAGGGAGAACCCCTATCGCCTGGCTCACGATATCTTCGGGATAGGGTTCCTCACCGCCGACAGGATCGCCGAAAAAATGGGGATTCCGCGCGACTCCCTCATCCGGGCTGAAGCGGGCATTATCTACGCACTCCACCGGCTTTCGGATGAGGGGCATGTCTATTATCCCTACGAGCTCCTGATCGAGGAGTGCCGGAAGATCCTTGCCGCAGAGGAGGAAGATGGAAAGATCACGGTCGAACGGGAGCTCGTGGTGCAGGCCATCGCTGCCCTGGCTCTCGAAAAGCGGATCGTGATAGAGGACATGAGCAGGGAAGAGCTGAAGGAAAACAATAAGGCCGTCTTTCTCACCAAATTTCATGTCTCCGAGACGGGCGCCGCCCACAGCCTTATGAAACTCCGCAACGCTTCCAGGATGCTGCGCCCCTTTGACGCCGACAAGGCGCTTGTGTGGGTGCAGGGTGAGCTGGGGATCACCCTGGCGGTGAACCAGGCAAGAGCCGTACAGGAGGCCCTGCACCGCAAGGTCATGGTGATCACGGGAGGGCCCGGCACCGGGAAGACTACCATCATCAAGTCCATCGTCAGGATCTACGGGAGGCTGGGGCAGAGGGTTCTTCTTGCGGCCCCCACGGGAAGGGCCTCGAAGAGAATGACGGAAGCCACGGGACTGGAGGCGAAGACCCTTCATCGCCTCCTCGAATTCAGTCCGCAGGAAGGAGGGTTCAAACGAAACGAGCAGAATCCCCTCGAAGCCGACCTTATCGTCATCGACGAGGCCTCCATGGTGGACACCATCCTGATGCACCACCTGCTGAAAGCGGTCCCTCTCCAGGCAGCGCTGCTCTTTGTGGGAGACGTGGACCAACTCCCCTCTGTCGGGGCGGGAAATGTCCTGAAGGACATCATCGCCTCCGGGGCCGTCCCCACCGTCACGCTGAACGAAATATTCAGACAATCACAGGAAAGCCTCATCATTGTCAACGCCCACCGGGTCAATAAGGGAGAAATGCCCTTCCTGCGCTTCGAGGCAGGCACCTCCCCCGATTTCTATTTCTTCGAGGTGGACGAGCCCGAAAAAATCCTCGAGAAGGTGATCGATCTCTGCAAAGAGCGCATCCCCCGGAAGTTCGGGTACTCCCCTGTCAGGGATATCCAGGTGCTCACCGCCATGCACCGGGGTGTCATCGGCGCCGGCACCCTGAATGCGGAGCTGCAGAAGGCGCTCAACCCTTCCGGCGACGAGGTAGTCAGGGGGAGCCGCATTTTCAGGAGAGGGGACAAGGTAATGCAGATGGTGAACAACTATGACAAGGACGTATTCAACGGGGATATCGGGATTATCACGAAGATAGACAGGGAGCTGCAGGAGGTTGCGATCGATTATGACGGCAAGACAGTGGCGTACGACTATAATGACCTCGACGAGATCATGCCGGCGTATGCGATCTCCGTCCATAAGTCCCAGGGGAGCGAGTATCCTGCAGTGGTCATGCCTGTCCATACCCAGCATTATCTGCTCCTGCAGAGGAATCTCCTGTACACCGGCATCACCCGGGGAAAGAAGCTGGTTGTCCTGGTAGGGACCCGGAAGGCCGTCGGAATCGCGATCCGGAACAACAAGCCGCAGGAGAGGTACACCCTGCTGCGAGAGCGGCTGAGGGCTCCCTCCCCCCCTGAATGACTTTTATCCTGCCTTGAAAGACTCACCTATTCTTTGTTCCTTCTCCTGCCCTGTTAATGCTCCTTCTACTTGCGTTTTAGCGGTAAAATGCGTCATAATAAAAATAGCCGTATTCCACTTGTTTCACCAGTTCTGTCGCAGTATCTCTCCCTCTCTTCCTGCGGGATGCCGCAGGATACCCCAGGTACATTCACCGGCATTATTCTGATCGGCATAGTGCACGCTCTGCTTGCGTACGCTCCCCTTTCCAGCGCACACAGCATACGACAAGAGAGCTTTTATCAATAAGGCAACAGTGAAGCACCAAAGGAGGCAACAGATGAACACGGAACTGGCGGTCTATGAGGAGAAACCCCTGACCGCACACGACATCAGGGAGCAGATCAACCTTATACAGGAAGTGATGCGCACGGTAATGCAGGAGGGCCAGCATTACGGGAAGATCCCCGGCGCAGGGGACAAGCCCACCCTGTTCAAGCCGGGTGCCGAGAAGATCATGGCGATCTTCAGGCTTTCAGCCGACCCCGAAGTGGTGGACCTCTCGCATGACGACATCATCCGCTACCGGGTGAAATGCAGGCTTACGACCCGGAGCGGCATATTTTTCGGAGCCGGGCTGGGAGAATGCTCGAGCGAAGAGGAAAAATACAAGTGGAGGACGGTGACGAGCGATGAGGAATGGGAGGCAGCTCCCGAAACACAGCGGCGCATAAAATATGCTCGTGACCGGCAGCTCAGGCAGATGAGGACCAATCCTTACGAACTGGCGAACACCATTCTCAAGATGGCGAAAAAGAGGGCCCTGGTGGATGCTGTCCTTACCTCCACTGCTGCGTCGGACATCTTCACTCAGGATATCGAGGACATGCCCGAAGAGCTATTTGACCGCGGCAGGACGGGAGCTGCCGTTCCGCAGAAAACTCCCCCCAGGCAGCCCCAGGCAAAGGGCGGCGGCACGATAAAGGAACCGAACGCACCCGCCACGGAGGCGCAGGTCAAGGCGATCTTCGCCATCATGAGGAGCAGGGGCTACGAGGAGGACGGCATGATCGTTGAAGCCAACAAGTTCCTCGACCTCAGTTTCGGCCTCGAATTCATGGCGGTTGAATCCCTGAAGGAACTGACAAAAGGGCAGGCGAGTGCGCTGATCGACCACCTGCAGAAGCAGAAGTAAACGGCACCGAAGGAGACCCATGTCCGATTTTCTTGAAAGTCTTGTGAAGCTGCTGCAGGACCGGTCTGCAGGAATCCTGGAAGTGGCCCATACGAATATCCGGCTGGGCAGGATCCTCCACTCACGGTACAACGGCAGGGGAGAGGAAAAACTCTCCGGCCTCGCCATCGCCCTCGCAAAGAAGGGATGCCCTGTCCCTCCCGACTTCCTGTCGCAGGTATACCGGGTCTACCAGGCGGTCGGGGGAGAGAGAGGCTTCGATCGGCTCAAGGCCCGGCGCAGGCGTCTCTCGTGGTCGGGGCTCGTCAGGGAATTCAGCCGCCCCCCGCTGGGTAACACGGAGGAGGCGGTTTCCTTCTGGACTGCGTTCATGAAGGATATCGAGAACACCCAGGAGAGGGTGGACGTGCTGATCGAGCACTACGGCTCCCTGCTCGATGAGCTGAAACACCAGGCAGAGGGGCTCATCCTCGCCATGGGGTATACGATCAATTCCTTTCCCGCAGGCACCCCGACGGATTCCCCGGCTGACTCTCCCTCGGGCCTGGTGGTACGCTCCCGCGCCTACCGCGGTGGCGCACGAACCCTCCGGGTCCTCCATGTGGCGGACGAGCATTTCAGGGACAGAGACCTCGTGGAAATCAGGGAAAGCGCCGCCTTTCTCCTCCGGAAAGCGAAATATGCCATGCCGCACCTCATCATCTCGGCAGGGGACCTGCTCGATGAGAGGCAGTACTATGATACCCCTGCCTTTCGTGAGGCGGTCTCCTTCATAAAGTCCCTCGCGGATATCGCTCCCGTTCTCGTGCTCCAGGGGACCTCCGAGCACGACGGCTTCACCATGGAGGTCTTCTCCCATATCGGGGCGCGGCATCCTGTCCGCGTCATGCATGCCATCGGTGCAGTGGGGCTCCGGGAGGGGGAATTCACCGGCATCGAAGAGGTGGAGACCCTCGATGCGCTTCTGTATGCCATTCCCCCGGTCAACAAGGCCGGCCTCCTTTCCCGGACGCAGCACTTCTCTTCCGAACAGGGGGGGGACACCAGGACAGATGCTGTCGCCGATCAGCTCGGGGATACGCTCGCCCTCTGGGGCGATCTGTCTGCAACGGCACGGGATGCGGGAATCCCGGTCATCATGACGGGGCACCTGACGGTGCGGGGCTCCGTGTCGAGCACGGGTCAGCACCTGATGGGCCGGCACCTGATGGGGAGGACGAGAGAGGTCGGCGCGGAGGAACTGCGGCGTGCGGGGGCGGATCTCATCGCCCTCGGGCATATACACAGGATGCAGTACCGGGATGACCTGTTCTATTCCGGCTCGATTACGCGACTCAATTACGGGGAAGAGGAGGACAAGGGATTCTGGATACACGAGTTCTCCCCCGGAGGGCTCCTGTCGCATTTCATCAGGATCCCTACGAGGCCGCGCATGACCTTCGAGTTTGATGCACAGCCGGACATCTCCCTTCTGCCCGAAACTCTCCCCGCAGGGTGGATACGCATAAAATACCGGGTGAGGCAGGAGGAGATGGTCTCCATCGACGAGAAGGCGATCGAGAGAGAGCTCAGAAGAAGGGGCGCCCTGGAGGTGAAGTTCGAACGGTCGGTGATCCCCCAGTACCGGGTGCGCGCGGCAGGCATCTCACAGGCAGGCACCATCGAGGAGAAATTGAGAAAATATGCGGAGATCAACGGGCTCGTCCTGACGGAAGGAATCCTCGCAAAGCTGACAGAGATCGAGGAGAGCGCGGATACAGAACCAGGGGCAGAAGCTGCAGCCGCATCTCCCGGCGCAGAAGTGATGAGGGAAGCGAAATGATACCGCTGAGAGTACGCCTGAAAGGTTTCAAGGGAATCAGGTCCGCGTGGGGTGTCGATGAGATCGATATCGACCTGTCCCGTCTTCCGAAGGGGCTGATAGCGATAACCGGTCCCATCGGGAGCGGGAAGACCACTCTCCTCGACAACCTCCACCCGTACCGGATCATGCCCTACCGGGCCGGAGATTATTCTGAGAGGTCGTTCAGCTTCTACCAGGAGACCTACGGCA
>JADLDZ010000095.1 GCA_020846375.1 Nitrospirales bacterium
CGACATTCTTCACATGCTCTTCGAATCCCCTGATACCCTCTTCAAGGTTGGCGATATGGCGATAGAGACCCCCGATCGACGCATCCTTCTGTCGTATCGTTTCCTCCAGGTGCGCTATGTGAGCGTCCTTCTGTAGAACTGCATTCCCGAGAGCTCTGCCATGGGCATCCTTGAGTTGTATCGCCTCTTCGAGATTCCTTATATGCTTCTCCTGCAGAGTAGGCAGGGTTTCGGAAGCATCCACAAGGTAGGAGGCGGTACCCCGTACCTCCTCCAGCGGGGCATCGGAAGCGACCAGGACAAGGCAGTGAGCCTCTCTGCGCCCGGCAGGGGCAGACAAGAAAGACTCGCCCCCCCGCTCCACCACATACTCCCTCACGACATCCGGACCGCTCGCAAGGGAAAAGAGGGACGATGCCGGATAGACTCTCTGTCCATACGCAAGGATATGGGAGAAGCTCCTCCCGAGGAGGTCCCGCGCGCTTCTCACGGAGAAAGCGTCCCGCACGATGCCCTGCTTGTAGAGGGGGGAGACATAGGCATCCTCATTAAGAGCCGAAAAGACAAGTATCCCCCCCTTCCCGAGCAGCCTCTTCGCCTCCCTGAGCAGAGACTCCTGCCCCACCGGAAACGCCTCGATCCCGAGGCATACGACGACATCGAACAGCTCCCCATCAGGGAGTGGGACAGAGACGGGAGAGCCCTTCACAAACCGCAGGTTCCCCATGGAGGAGCGGGACACGGCACGGTGCAGGAGCTCCGGATCGCTCTCCACCCCCACGATCTCTCTCGCGCTCTCCGCAAGGAGCGAGGTCCCGCACCCATCGCCGCAGCCGAGGTGGAGCACCCTCTTGCCCGCAGCAAGCTCCCGCGCAAAAAGGTACTGATGGTGCAGCTCATACTCACGCACAATAGTCCGGCTCATGTCCGCCTCCACCTCCCGTACAAGGTTTGCTTCGGTCTTTTTCCGCTCCTCGAAGGACTGGAGGTCCTGCACAAGGGGTGCGTATCTCCGGTACAGCAGGCGCAGCGTGTCGAGAAACGCCTTCCGGTTCGTCGTGGTGTTGGTCCTGTCGCTCCGGACCCTCACTTCGGCAGTGATGGCCTTTATATGGTGGAAATCGTAGTGGCGCGACATCCGTATCCAGAGGTCCCAGTCCTCATGGGTGATGAGGCTCTCATCGAACATCCCCGCGTCCCTGAAAACATCCCTGTTATGCACTATATTGATAGTAGGGATGTAATTCGCCACCAGCAGCTTCTCCCGGTCGAAATCCCTGCTGAAGAGGACCTCTGTTCTGGTCGTTACATAGCGGTCATGCACCCACTCGCGGGTGGCGTACAGGGAGTCGGTATAGACTACGCTGCAGTCGGTATTCACCAGAAAAGCGACAGCGGTTTCGAGATGGTCGGGGTAATAGATGTCATCGTCGTCAAGATACGCGATATATCTCCCTTGTGCCGCCCTGAGAGCGGTATTCCGGGCGGCGGAACAGCCCCTGCGCTCTTCGTGCCGGAGGGAGACGATCTTCCCCTCCCCGTTGCAGGAACGCACTATTTCGGATATGTCCACCCCGCCGTCATTGACCACGATGATCTCGAAGCTGCGGTAGGTCTGCGCCAGGACGCTCGCCAAGGCCTCCCTGAGGGCGGCGGGCCGGTTGCAGGTGGGGATGATGACGCTCACTGCGGGAGCATGTCCTTTCTTCAGGTTCATCTCGACGAGCTCCCCGTGCGCCTCCCGCGTCCTCCCCTGCTTCAGCCGTGTGGCCTGTCCCCCATGGTGGCGGTACAGGACCAGGGGCTCCCGGATCCGGTGAAAAGCAAAACCCTTTTCCACCGCGGAGAGATACAGGTGGTAATCCTCCGATACGTCAAGCTCTTCGTCATAGGGGCAGGCCAGGGCCACCTCACGACGGTAGGCGACGGTGGGATGGCTCAGGAAGTTGTACGCCCGCAGCTTCTCCGCTGAAAAAGGGGTGCTTTCCTGAAGCTCCCTGCGCCCGTCCTCATAGAGGAGATGCATGGACGAATAGACGAGTGCGGCGCCGCTCTTCTCCATCTCGCTGCGGATCACCTCCAGGCGGGGGGGGAGGTTGATGTCGTCAGAATCAGCAACGGCGATCACGGCGCCGCGGCTCAGGAGGTTTCCGATGTTCCGTGAGAAGCTGATCCCGTTATGCCCGAAGTGATAGGAGCGGATGCGCGGATCACGGTATGCTTCCAACACCTCCTGCGTCCCGTCCGTGCTCCCGTCGTCGATCACCACCAACTCCCAGCCACGGAAAGTCTGGGCAAGGACCGAGTCGACGGCATCTTTCAGGAAATGAGCCCTGTTGAAGGTGGGCATCACCACGGAGATCTCCGGCCTCGGTTTTCCCTTCAGGTCATCGCACAGCACCCCGATCAGGGCGGCATTCACCTTTTCCCGCTGCGCAAGACGGTCGGCGCCGAAGATCCTCTCCCGCACCAGGGAGGGGATCTTTTCGATCTCCCCATACGTTATCACCACATCGCGGAGGGAGAGGTCGTGGAAGATCCTCCCCACCTTGGCGTCATAGTCCACGGCAAGCACTTTCTTGTTCGCATTCACCGCGTTGATCAGGGCGTGGAGCCGCATCCCGATGAGGAGATCGATTTGCTTCAGCGCTTCATCGTAGGAGACATGCACGGGCTTATGGCGCATCTTTCCGATCATCTTTTCGTGGAAAGAGAGGTCGCTCTCGGTGTCGGTCTCCGCGCCCGTATACGGCACCGAGAGGATCTCGTACTCCCCCGCGAGATCGTCCAGCACAGAGGCCAGCCGCTCCTCGATCCCCTCCGGCTCGTTGACCCATCTGCGGAAGGAGAAGCCGATCTTCCTCCTCCTCTTCTCGAAGAGGGGGTCCGAAGCGAGCACCGCCCTGAAACCATGTTTTTCCACCACCTTCTTCGAGGCGGAATCCCGCACCGTGATCAGGTCCGCGCGGCCCAGGTGCTCCTCCAGCCGGGGATGCCCCTCCTCAACAGTCAGGGAGTAGAAAACGACGATTTTACCCTTTTCCTTCGCATACCTCGTATGTTCGTATCCGCCGAGCCCCCGGGGAGTGATATGACTGCCCGCGCCGATGACCAGGATATCGCACCAGTCCAGCAGGCCGGTATCGAAAGCGGACATCGAGGAGACCTTCACTTCCCCGTAGGGCGACAGGGTCCGCGCTATGGACTCCGCGAAGAGGTCGTCCCCCGTATTTCCCCTGAAGTAGAAACCGCAGAGGAGGATATGTACCGTATCGCTCGTTTCCTTCATTCTCGTATCATAGCTCCAGATCATAGCTCCAGAGCCTCCGCCATCCGCGTCCTCCAGAGGGAGAGGGAGTATTCCCCTTCCACTACCCGGCGTCCCGCCTTTGCCACTTCTTCCCGAAGGAGTGGGTTCCCCCTCAAAAGCTCGAGCTTCCCGGCACAGGAGGAGAGGATGACCTCCCTTCCTTCGGACCAGTCGGGAAGAGAGAGGAGCCGGAACGGTTCGCGGTCGAAGATTTCCCGTGCGATGCCCACTCGGGTGGAGAGGACAGGCAGCCCGCACGCAAGTGCCTCGGCAACAACATACCCGAACCCCTCATACAGGGAGGGAAAGAGAAGGAAATCCGCAGCCGAATACAGCTCGGCCAGCGCCTCGCTTTCCACTTCCTCGAAGAG
>JADLDZ010000096.1 GCA_020846375.1 Nitrospirales bacterium
CGAAGTCTCCGGCAGTAATCCTCTCCCGGATGGTGAACCACAGCATTGCCGCTATGACGCACATGCCGATGAGCACATGCAGACCGTGCAGCCCTGTCATTACGTAGTAAAGACCGTAGAAAAGCGCTTCTCCCTTGCCCCTCTGCAGCAGCACCGGGGAATCGGGGTACACGCCGTGCGCGATCTTTGCACCCCACTCGAAATACTTGTTCACCAGGAAGGCGCTCCCGCAGAGCAGGGTCACCCCCTGCAGGAATGCAGAAAGCCTCTTTTTTCCTTCCTTAAGGGCGGAAAGAGCGAGGGCGATGGTAAGGCTGCTGGTGATGAGGATGACGGTATTGGCCGCGCCCAGGACGGTGTTCTCCTCGCGTGCGGCGGCGTGAAATTCCTGCGGGTAGTGCGCGCGAAAGACGGAATAGAGGAGGAACAGACCCCCGAAGAAGAGAAGCTCGGTAATAAGGAACAGCCACATGCCGAAGGCGGCGCCGTGGCGCCCCACCCGGTGCTCTTCCGCGGTATGGGCCGTATCAGGGGCGGGGGGCGGGATCATCGGTAGGAATAAGGCCCGCGGGTAACCACCGGGGTCTCTCCGAAATTTTCCGCCGGGGGAGGTGAGGGGATGCTCCACTCCAGGGTTCCTCCGCCCCAGGGGTCTGCGGGGGCGCTCCTGCCTCTGAAGAGCGCGCGGACGAGATTGAAGAAAATGAGCGCGATTCCCGCTGCCGCTATCCACGAGCCGATCGTGGAGACGAGCTGCCCGTTGAAATAGTGGGGGGGGTAATCGAAATACCTTCGCGGCATGCCCTGCACCCCCAGGATGAACATGCTGAAATACATGAGGTTGAAGCCCACGAAGAGGATCCCGCACCCGATCTTCGCCGTCCGCTCGTCGTACATCCTTCCGAACATCTTGGGAAACCAGTAATGCAGCCCTGCAAAGAACGCGAATCCGACCCCGCCGAACATCACGTAATGGAAATGGGCGACGATGAAGTACGTGCCGTGCAGGTGCAGGTTGGTGGCGAGCGCGCCGTTCAGCAGGCCGGTCAGCCCCCCGATGGAAAAAAGGAAGATAAAAGTCAGGGCAAAGAGCAGGGGTGCGTCCAGCTTGATGGAGCCCTTGTACAGCGTCGATATCCAGTTGAAGACCTTGATCCCGCTGGGCACCGCCACCAGGAAGGTGATCAGAGAGAAGACCGTCCGCGCCGTATCGCTCATCCCGCTGGTAAACATGTGATGTCCCCATACCAGATACCCGACACTGGCGATCGCCAGTGATGAAAAAGCGACTGCCTTGTATCCGAATACTATCTTACGGGCGAAGACCGGGATGATTTCCGAGATGACCCCCATGGCCGGAAGAATCATGATATACACCGCGGGATGGGAGTAGATCCAGAAGAGATGCTCGAAGAGGAGAGGGTCCCCGCCCTTTCCGGGATCGAAGAAGCCGAGCCCGAAAAACCTCTCCAGGATGATCAGCAGCAGGGTAACCGCGATCACCGGGGTGGCAAGCAACTGTACCCATCCGGTGGCATAGAGGGTCCATACGAAGAGGGGGAGGCGGTACCACGTCATCCCCGGAGCCCTGAGCCGGTGGATGGTGGTGACGAAGTTCAATCCGGTGAAGATGGAGGAGAAACCGAGGAGAAAGACCGCAAAGACCGCAAAGGAGACATTGGTCTGCGACTGAAGGCTGTAGGGAGCGTAGAACGTCCATCCGGTATCCAGGGCGCCGCCTCCGAAGAAAAGGGACAGGAAGGCCAGCGCCGCCCCGGTCAGGTACAACCACCAGGAAAAACGGTTCAGGCGGGGGAAGGCGACATCCCGCGCCCCGATAAGGAGAGGGAGAAAGAAATTCCCGAAGGACGCGGGGATGCCCGGAATGATGAAAAGAAAGATCTGGATGACCCCATGCATGGTAAAAAGCCGGTTATAGGTGTGGGCGGACATGAACCGCCCGGGATCGATCAGGCTGAGCCGGATGAGGATGCCCAGGACGGTTCCGGCGGAGAAGAACAGGAGGAGGGCAGTGAGGTACATGATGCCGATTCTCTTGTGGTCCACCGACATCAACCAGGCGCGCACGCCGCGGTATTTCCCCCTGTCCTCGTAGAAGCTCCCCACCGCGGGTGCGCTACTTCCCTGTTCCATCCCTCCTCCTTATCTTTCTTCCCGCCAGTATCATACCGATGAGGGCGCCGGTGAGCAGCAACAGCGTTGCCGCACCGAATATCTTGAGGATGGTGAAAAAGGCCTGCTGTCCTTTCGACTGGCGGGGGAGGCAATAGGCGCCGTCCGCCTTCACCGCCTGCACCACCTTCCCCTTCGCCGCATCAGAGACGGCCATGGAGAGGTCGAAGGGCAGGAAGGTGATCCGGGAGGGCGCGCCATAGGCGTAGTTGGTGGTATAAAGATACCGCACAATCTTCCCTTCGGGAGAAAGGACGATCAGGGCGGTCGGGTGGGAGAATCCGTGCAGACCCTCCCCCTTGATACTGAACCCCACGGAATCGAGGAGCTTCTGGATATTGTATGCATCGCCCACGAGGAAGCGCCATGCCTCCCCGGGGAACCCGGACCCCATCGCCTTCAGGTAGTTCCTCCTGGCGTTGTGCGCTCCCCGCGGCGTATCCTTCGGATCGAAACTGATAGTGAGGACACGGTATTCCTTTCCCGGAACCGGGGTCGCTTTTTCAAGAGCCTCTGCCAGTCCCCCGAGGAACTGCGGGCAGATGCGGTCGCAGTCGAAATAGATAAGGCTCAGAATGACGGGTCTGTCCACCCACTGCCGGAGGGGGCGGGCCCGTCCTTCCTCATCATGAAAAACCGCATCGAGAGCCGCATACTGGCCCAGCCTCTCCACGATCCCCACCTCTCCGGGAGCCTCTTCGTCCGAGGCTCCGGTGGCCGGGGCTGCCTGAGATCCGGCTCCGCCCGTCTGTTCCCGGGGGGAGACCTCTTTCTCATGCCCGGGGGAGGATGCCGCCCCGGAAAGGAGAAAGGCAAAGCATACGGCCAGGATCCGCCCCATCTCCATGATACGCCGGCCGATACGACGGCGGCGTATATCTGCTCCGTATTCCGTCCCCATCGTCTAGTGAAAGGCGGCGAGAACGTACTCGGCAATGGCGAGGGCCTCCTTGTCCGGCACCTTCGCGGAGTCGAACTGCGTCATGCCGGGACCCGGAGCCCTCATCTTCTTCACGATGTCCGCAGGAGCCTTGATCCCCCTGGCAGTGAGGTCCGCCCTCTTGAGAGTCTTCCCGGCATTGATCACATTTCCCCCGTTGGGGTGGCATACCACACAGTGTTTCCTGAAGAGAGTCTCTCCTTCCTTCAGCTTCACGTCCTCCGCGGCATATACCGCCGTACTCCACAATGCCGCCGCCATGCACGCAATAATGCCAATCTTCAGTTTCATTTCCGCCTCTCCCTTCACTGTTTTTCCGGCTGCCTTTCCGCCGCCGGCTCATCGCTTCTTTAATGTGAAAAAAACAGAATATAGTATAAACAATCCGTTTCCGTTATGGTAGTGCACTGCTCCCTTTCATCTGAGTTGATACTCCTTGAGCTTTCTCTTGAGGGTGGAAAGAGATATGCCCAGCGCTTTGGCCGCCCGGGTATGATTATCGGACAACCTCCGGAGAACATACCTGATGTAATTCCTCTCCACTTCCGCAAGGGGGACGAGATCATCCACGGGGTGTACGGGAGGGCAGGCCCGCGCCGGTGCCGCCTTCACCAGAAAATCGGAGGGAGCGAGCAGTGGCCCCTTCTGGAGAAGGGAGGCCCTCTCCAGGATGTTTTTCAACTCCCGGATGTTGCCCGGCCACTCGTACTCACTGAGCTTCTGCAGCTCGGATTCAGGGAGGTGCATCTCCCGCCCACGGGCCACCTGCCTCAGTATATAGCCGCACAGCTCGGGAATATCCTGTCGTCTTTCCCGCAAGGGCGGGATATGAATCCGCACGACGCTCAGGCGGTAGTAGAGATCGCTTCTGAAAGTCCTGCCGAGGGAGGTCTCCAGATCCGTTGAGGAAGCCGCGATAATGCGGACGCTCACCGGGCGGATGAAGTCGCCTCCCAGACGCCTGATCTTCTTGTCTTCCAGCGCACTGAGCAGCTTCGTCTGCAGGTGCATCGGCATCTCCCCGATTTCATCCAGGAAGAGGGTCCCTCCTTCCGCCATTTCGAAGATCCCGCG
>JADLDZ010000097.1 GCA_020846375.1 Nitrospirales bacterium
AAAGAAAGAGGGTGCCCTCTGCCCCACACTACGGGATCCCTATTCAGATGGCCCTCCTGCGACTGATTGCATCCCCCTGCCCGGAAAAGTGTACTTTCCCCGGTTTTCCCCTATAATGTAAATAAGGAAAGTACCATCCTGAAATCTCATTGCTGTGCTACGGGGACAGTGGAACAGAATCCGGTCATCGCCATTGCGGAGGAAGAGGAGCACGCGCTCTACAAGGGCCTGGTCCTTGAGGGCGAGAGGATCGAAGCGGTCCCTTTCAGCAAAGCCCTGAGCGCCGTGCAGTGGTGTGCCGCCGACTTCATCCTCCTCGACAGCGGGTATCAGGTCCGACAGGGATTGCATCTTCTCAAGGAGATCAAGACCGCCTGCTCCGATGTCCCGGTCATCTTTTTCACCAGCGCGGGGTCGGAGGAGGTGGCTATCAATGCCTTCCGGCTGGGTGCGCGGGATTACTTCAGGAAGCCCTTCGATCCCCGGGAGGTGCAGAAGAGGATCGAGGGGATCCTGAAGTGCAAGAGGGCTGCAGAGAGGAAGCGCGTCCCCTTCATTACCGTGCAGGACACGGCGGTCCTTGCAGCAGCGGGAGTTCCCGCACTGTTCAAACCCCAGAGCATACAGCATGTGGTCCGGTACATCCAGAACAACCTTTCCACGGAGCTCCGCCTCTCCGGGCTCGCCCGGGAGGCCCATCTCAGCAAATACCATTTCTGCAGGGTTTTCAAGCAGCATGTGGGAGTGAGCCCCCGGCGGTTTATCATCAATATGAGAATTGAAAAGGCCAAGGAGTTCCTGCTGAAGGAGGAGATGAATGTTTCCCTGGCGGCACTGGAGGCGGGCTTTAACGACCTCAGCAACTTCATCAAGGAATTCAAGAAATATACGGGAGTTACCCCGACCGCCTACCGGAACACACACCGCAAGGAGAGCTCTCTCCCGCTCTTTCCCCCTGAAGAACACCAATAAAGAAGGGCAAAGGAAGTTTTTCCTTTGCCCTTCTCCCCGAGCGGAATGTGGTCGAGCGGGAGCCTGTTTCCTGTGCATTCTCCGGAAGAAAAGTCCAGCACCGAGTGGAGCGATGAGGTTCAGGAGGAGAACTCCGGCTCAGGGACGGCTATGAATATGAAAAGCAAGTTGCGTGCCAAATGCTAAGTAGTTGTACCTGCCTCTCTTTCCTCTCCGCCCTCTCCCGCTGTAAATTCTACCGACACGACAGGAGGTCTTTTTTTCAAAAAAGCTGCAGTAAATGTCCTTTTTCTGTAAAAATTTCCGAATAATATGATTTTTTTGTAAAGAAATCCGACACTCCTCCTCTCTTCTGTCTCTCTCTGCCTTATTCTGTCTTTCTCTGTTTCCTCTCCTGTCTCTGTCATTGCGAAGGGCCGTACCATGAAGCAATCTTGTTGTTTTCCCTTGCATCGCTTCTTTCATGCGACTGCCCTACCCCGGAACATAGGGGATCTTGACTTGCAGGTCGGCTACTGGTATTAATTAGCCATGAGGAGCGGGAGGTATGTCCGCTCCTGCTCCTTTCGTTATAAACAATAAAAAAAAGGAGGGAGACAATGAAAGCTCTCGTATACCACGGTCCCGGGAAACGGGCATGGGAAGAGAAGCCGCGACCTGAAATAAGAGAGGAAAGCGACGCTATTGCCAGAATTTCCAAAACAACCATATGCGGGACAGACCTCCACATCATGAAAGGGGATGTCCCTACCGTGAGCGACGGGCGTATTCTGGGACACGAAGGGACCGGTATCATTGAAGAGGCAGGGACAGGGGTCAGGAACTTCAAGGCCGGCGACAAGGTCCTGCTGTCCTGCATTACAGCAGATGGAACATGCGAATACTGTAAAAGGGGAATGTATTCCCATTGTGCAAACGGAGGATGGGTCCTGGGCAATACCATAGACGGCACACAGGCGGAGTACGTCAGGATTCCTTTTGCCGATACGAGCCTCTATCATGTTCCCCCCGGCGTCGATGAAGACGCGCTGGTGATGCTGAGCGATATTCTGCCGACAGGCTTCGAATGCGGAGTGCTCAACGGCCGGGTGCAACCGGCGGATACGATCGCTGTTATCGGTGCGGGCCCGGTCGGGCTTGCAGCGCTTTTGACGGCGCATTTCTATTCGCCTGCCGGGATTATCATGATCGACACCGACGATAACCGCCTTTCCGTCTCAAAAAAACTCGGCGCCACCGCTACGGTAAACGGCGGCGACGGCAGGGCTGCAGAGAGGGTAATGGAGCTGACGAGCGGCAGGGGCGTCGATGTAGCGATTGAAGCGGTGGGGATCCCTGCAACATTTGAGCTGTGCCAGTCGGTTGTCGCCGCAGGCGGCCATATCGCCACTGTAGGGGTATTCGGAAGAAGCGTTGAGCTGCATCTCGAACGACTGTGGTCGCACAACATCACCATAACGACGCGGCTGGTCGACACGGTGACCACGCCGATGCTGCTGAAGATGGTGACCACAGGCAGGCTCCGGACAAAAGAGCTGATCACGCATCATTTCAAACTGGAGGATATCATGAGCGCCTACAGTACCTTCGAAAATGCCGCGCGAGAGGGGGCGCTGAAAGTGATTCTGTCGTCCTGAGCTGAGCCATCCCTCCTGCCGCGGTGAGGAAGGGAGAGTCCTCCTCTCCCGTATGTCCCCCTCCCGCTCTCTCCATGCCTCCGTTCTTTCAGGTGCGCGGCTTCCTGCTGCCTTCCGCCGGGAGCCGCAACGAGCCGCTGTCGGTCGTACCTCGTCTCCCTGATGCCTTCCTTTCGGCTGGATTTTCTTGCCGCCGTGTGTCCTTATGTTCGGAGTGGTGCGGGGGATTTTGTAGTACAGGGCAAAAAATCGTATAATCTAAATAAAAAAAATCGCTACAGGAGGGAGGTATGGCACGCATCTACTTGCTGATAAACGTCCTGCCGGGCAAGGATGTCTCGATCCGCGACACCCTGCGCGGTATCAGAGGGGTGACCCAGGCGGATGTGATCACCGGTCCCTACGATATCGCCGCGGTGCTGGAAGGGGAAGAGACATCCGACATCTTCAGCAATGTCATCAAGAAGGTGCGCAAACTGAAGGGCATCAACCGCACGGAAACCTTCGTGGCGATCGAATAGCTTTCCATGCAGCCTCCGGGCACGGATATGGAAAGGGCGGAAAGGCTCCGGGAGGTTTTCCAGGGTCTCTATGAGATCAATAAACGGATCCCCATCATCGTAGAGGGACGGAAGGATGTCCTCGCTCTCAGGAAGATCGGACTTGTGGGGGACATCATAGCCCTCCACGGCGGCAAAAGGTTCTATGAGTTCTGCGAGGATATCGCGGAACGGTTCCACCGGGTGATCCTCCTCATGGATTGGGACGAGAAGGGGGAGAGCATCCAGAAGAGCGTGGCGGAGCATCTGAGGGGGATGTGGGAGGAGTTTTCGGCCTTCCGGGAGGTCATCCGGCTGCTGTGCCAGAAAGACATCAAGGATATCGAAGGTATCCCGGTGCTCCTCGGGAGACTGGCGGGGGCCGAGGTCACGGTGGGCGAGCCGGAAGAGGGGGAGGGGTTTAAGGGCGATATATGATACACTCCCTTGGTGCCGAGGGTGAGGAACTCGCCGTCGGCTATCTGCAAAAGAGGGGCTACGCGGTCCTCCACCGCAACTACCGGACTCCGGTAGGGGAGGCGGATATCATCGTACGGGACAGGGAAAAGGTTGTCTTCGTAGAGGTGAAGGCCCGGAGCACCCCTGCCTTCGGGCAGCCCTTCGAGGCGGTGGATTTCCGCAAACAGGAGAAGCTCAGGAAAGTCGCCCTCTACTACCTGAAGCAGAAGGGGGTGGAGTCTCCGGTGCGTTTTGACGTTATCAGCGTTCTCTTCAGGGCCGGCAGAGGAGAAATAACACATATCGAGGAGGCGTTTTAGGGCAGGCAGACGAAATTGTCTGTCCTGACGGCACACTATGGGCCATTTTGTTTATTTGAATGATGGAGTCGTGCCCGCCGCGGAGGCAAAGGTTTCCGTTTTTGATCACGGATTCCTGTATGGTGACGGCATTTACGAGACCATGCGGGTGTACGACGGGGTGGTCTTCCTCCTCGACGAGCACCTGCAGAGGCTCTGCCGCTCCGCCTCTCTCATCGGGCTCGATGTCCCGAAGGACATACCCGGCATCAAGCGGGCTCTGTATGAGACACTCCGGGCCAATGGCCTGAGGAACGCCTATGTGCGTTTGACGGTTTCGCGGGGGTACGGGCAGATCGGCCTCGACCCCGGCCTCTGCAAGGAGCCCACGTTCGTCATCATCGCCAATGAATTCAAGCCGTATCCGAGCGCGCTGTACGAGAACGGGATCTCCCTGATCATCGCCTCGACGAGGAGGAACCTGAAAGAGGCGCTGGACCCGCAGATAAAGTCCCTCAATTTCCTCAACAATATCCTGGCGAAGATCGAGGCGCAGAGGGCGGATGCCTACGAGGCGGTGCTGCTCAATGCCGCGGGGCACCTGACCGAAGGTACCATCAGCAACCTCTTCTTCGTGAAGGAGGGGGTTCTGTGCACCCCCGCGGTGGAATGCGGGATACTGGACGGGATCACCCGCGCCCTGGTCGTCGGCCTTGCGGTGCGGAGCGGCATCGAACTGCGGGAGGGGGAGTTTCTTCCCGGGGATCTGTACGGGGCGTCCGAGGTCTTCGTTACCAATACCACGATGGAAATAATGCCGGTAAGCAGGGTGGATGCCGCCCGTTTCACGGTGGGCCACGTGGCTGGACTGCTCCACACACAGTACCGACACGAGGTGAACGGATATGTCAGCGAGAAAAAGGGAGAGGGCCCGTCCCTCTGGCAGTAAGGAGCGGACGCCCGCATTCCCCTACACTCCCCGGGAGATCGCCCGGAGCATCGACCAGACCCTCTTGAAGCCGTACGCCACCGAGGCCGATATCATCATGCTCTGTAAGGGAGCCATCA
>JADLDZ010000098.1 GCA_020846375.1 Nitrospirales bacterium
GACGACCTCTGGCCCGTCGAGATCGATGCGGAGCAGATGAGCCAGGTTGTTCATAACCTCATTATCAACGCGATCGAGGCGATGCCCGGGGGCGGCACGATCATGGTGTCTGCCGAAAATCTTCCTTCCGGTGCCCCCTCTGCGCCGGTGCCCGGCGAGGGGAAGTGCGTGAAGCTGTCCATCAGCGATCAGGGGCACGGCATCCCGGCGGAGCATCTCCAGGGCATCTTCGATCCCTACTTCACCACGAAACAGCATGGAAGCGGACTGGGTCTTGCCGTCTGCTATTCCATCATAAAGCGGCATAACGGCATCATTACCGTGGAGTCGGAGCCGGGCAAGGGAGCGACTTTTTCCCTCTATCTCCCTGCCTCTCCCGCCGCCGCTTCTTCCCCGGTGAGCGGAGAAGAGTATGTCGGGCAGCGGCAGGGAAAGGTCCTGGTGATGGATGACGAGGAGGCGATACGGGAGATTGCCCGCTCTATCCTGCAGAGCGTGGGATACATTGTGGAAGTGGCCGGGGAGGGGGCCGCAGCCGTCGATTTGTATCGCAACGCGCAGGCTGAGGGGAATCCCTTCGACGTGGTGATCATGGACCTGACCATCCCCGGAGCCATGGGGGGCAAGGAGGCCATACAGAAGCTCCGCGAAATCGATCCGCACGTAAAGGCGATCGTCTCGAGCGGGTATTCCCATGATCCGGTTATGGCAAATTACCGGGAGTACGGCTTCCGGGAGGTTATTCTCAAACCGTATGCGATAAAGGAATTGAGCGGGACGGTGCACAGGGTGGTGCGCGATGTTTCCGTATAAGGACGACAACCCCACCTCGACCACTCCTTTCGTTACCGTCGGATTGATCCTGCTGAATGTCCTTGTCTTTGCCTGGGAGTTTTTTTCTCCACGGGGCGCCACGGAAATCGCCTTCTTCTACGGTGCAATCCCTTCCAACCTGATGTCCTTCGAGAGCGTACACCCGCAGCCTGTTTCTCCTGCCATGAGTATTCTCACCTCCATGTTCCTCCACGGGGGCATCCTCCATGTCGCTGGAAATATGCTGTACCTCTGGATTTTCGGCGACAATATCGAGGATTCCCTGGGACATCTGAAATTCCTCCTCTTTTATCTTTTCTCCGGGGTTGCAGCCGCCTATTCCCATGCCGCGGCCAACGCCCACTCCGCCATCCCCATGATCGGGGCGAGCGGAGCCGTCTCGGGGATTTTAGGCGCCTATCTCCTCCTCTTCCCCCATGCACGGGTTCATACCTTCGTTATTTTCGGCTTTTTCTGGCAGATTATCAGAATCCCCGCAGTGGTGGTCATTCTCTTCTGGGTGGTGATTCAGCTTGTCAGCGGCCTCACCACAAGGGCAGTACAGCAGGGGGGGGTGGCATGGTTTGCCCACCTGGGAGGCTTCCTGGCAGGGGTGCTCACCATCGTGTTGTGGAGACCCGCGAGGAAGAGGATCAGGGGGTAGCAGGGGAGACCGGGAGCAGAACCCCCTTCTTGCCCGTGTAAACGTATGTTGAAATTTCATTAAAAATCTGCAAGAATTAATGAAAACAGCGCATAATCTGTAATAATCTCCTACATTCCTCCCTGGAAGGCCTTGATCAGGGTATCGGTTTCGCGTTATATTAGCACTCATCGGCAGTGAGTGCTAATAAGTTCATCAGGCAACCACACAGCCAGGCGCCGGAAGACGGCGGAGAGCTGCAGATTACAATTCAACAAGGAGGAGAGCAATGAAAATCAAGCCGCTCAAGGACAGGGTAGTTGTCAGGTACTCGGAGGAGGAAGTGGAAAAGACGGCAGGAGGGATTTACGTGCCTGACGTGGCGAAGGAGAAGCCCCAGAAGGGGATCGTCGATGCAGTGGGGTCTGAGGTGCAGGAGGTAAAGGCAGGGGATACGGTGCTCTTTGACAAATACTCCGGTTCGAAGATCAAGATCGACAGCACGGAGTATCTCATCGTGAAGGAAGAAGATCTTTTGGGAATCATTGCATAAGGAAAGGAGGAAAAAAGAATATGGCAGCTAAACAGTTGATGTTTGATGAAGCGGCGCGGCAGTCGATGTTGAGGGGGATCACCCTCCTGACTGATGCGGTGAAGGCGACCCTTGGTCCGAGGGGGAGGAATGTGATCATCGACAGGAAGTTCGGTGCTCCCAACATTACCAAGGACGGCGTTACGGTGGCAAAAGAGATCGAGCTTAAGGAGCCTTACGAGAATATGGGTGCACAGCTTCTGCGTGAGGTGGCATCGAAGACCTCCGATGTGGCGGGTGACGGGACCACCACGGCTACGGTCCTTGCCTATGCCATCTACAAGGAGGGCATGAAGCATGTGACCGCCGGCGCCAATGCCATCGACCTCAAAAGGGGTATCGACAAGGCGGTGGAGGCGATCGTCGAGGATCTGAAGAACATGAGCAGGCCCGTGGCGGAGAAGAAGGAGATCGCCCAGGTGGGCACCATCTCCGCAAACAACGATGCGGCCATCGGGGAGCTCATCGCCGATGCCATGGACAAGGTGGGCAAGGACGGCGTCATCACGGTGGAGGAGGCCAAGGGAATGGCGACCACCCTGGACGTGGTCGAGGGAATGCAGTTCGACAGGGGCTACATCTCCCCGTACTTCATCACCGATCCTGACAGGATGGAGTGCACGCTCGACAACGCTTTCGTGCTCCTGTATGACAAGAAGGTCTCGAGCATGAAGGACCTTCTCCCCCTCCTCGAGCAGGTGGCCAAGATGGGGAAACCCCTCCTGATCATTGCCGAGGATGTGGAGGGCGAGGCCCTTGCCACCCTGGTAGTGAACAAGCTGAGGGGCACCCTCCAGATCGCGGCGGTGAAGGCTCCCGGCTTCGGTGACAGGAGAAAGGCGATGCTCGAGGATATCTCCATCCTCACCGGAGGGACCGTCATTTCCGAGGACCTCGGGCTGAAGCTCGAGAACGTGAAGCTCAACGACCTCGGCCGTGCACGGAAGATCACCATCGACAAGGAAAACACGACCATTGTCGAAGGTGCGGGCGATCACGCGGCGATCCAGGGCCGGGTGAAACAGATCAAGGCCCAGATCGATGAGACCACCTCCGACTACGACAGGGAGAAGCTCCAGGAGAGGCTTGCCAAGCTCGTGGGCGGCGTCGCGGTCATCAATGTGGGCGCAGCCACCGAGGCGGAGATGAAGGAGAAGAAGGCCAGGGTGGAGGACGCCCTGCATGCCACAAGGGCGGCTGTCGAGGAAGGCATCGTTCCGGGCGGAGGCGTGGCGCTCCTGCGGTGCATCAAGGCTCTTGACAAGATGAAGCTCGACCACCACGACCAGCAGTTGGGAGTGGCCATCATAAAGAAGGCCCTTGAGGAGCCGATCAAGCAGATCATCCAGAATGCGGGGATCGAGAGCGCCATCATCGTGGAGAAAGTGAAGGCGTCCAAGGACGTCAACTACGGGTACGACGCCTACCGGGAGGAGTACACCGACATGCTGAAGACGGGGATCATCGATCCCACGAAGGTGACCCGCTCCGCGCTCCAGAACGCTTCTTCCGTATCAGGGCTGATGCTCACCACCGAGGTGATGATCACCGAACTGCCGGAAGAAGATAAGAAGATGCCTCCCATGCCCGGCGGAGGCATGGAAGGGATGTACTAGAACCAGACCCCTGGCGGGGAAGTGCGCTGACGAGGGGGCGACCCGAATGGGTCGCCCCCTTTCGCATATGAGGGAGAAATTGTCGCGCGCGTTCCCTATCTGGTATCATTAGGAATACACTCAGGGTGTGTATGCACACTCTGAACACCCTGGCTGCTCCTTTATAGTCCGGACCTCATGAAAAGCAATCTGAAAATAATAGTCCTTTCCATCGCCTCCCTTTTTATGGCCTATGCGGGACTGCAGCTCTTCGTCCCCACCGACTGGAGCGGAAGGCAGGTGGAAATACGGATCCCCGAGGGAGCGACATACCGCCAGGCCCTGACTCTTCTCGCCCGGAACAACCTCATCAGGGACAGGAACATCTTTATTCTCATCGGTAAGCTGACGGGGTTCGACAAGAGGGTGCGGGCCGGATACTACTCGTTTTTCGGAAGGATGACCCCCTACCAGGTCTTCAAACGGCTGCGCGACGGCAAGATCATCGAGTTCGAGGTGACGGTCCTGGAAGGGGACAGCCTTCCTGAAATAGGCGCCAAGCTCGCCGCGTACCGGATCGCCTCCGTTGAGGAGTTCAGCAGGCTCGTCCGGGATCCCGACTTCCTGATGGAGTTGAATGTCCAGGGGCCCAGCCTGGAAGGGTACCTCTTTCCGCAGACCTATAAGATCCCCAAGGGGATCCCCCCGAGGTCAGTGCTGAGGGTAATGGTGCGGACCCTGCGCGAAGAGTTCGACAGCAGGCTGCAGGAACGCGCCCGGGAGTTGGGGTGGAGTGAGAACGGGGTGCTGACCCTTGCCTCCATCATCGAGAAAGAGGCGGCGGCGGACAGCGAGAGGCCGGTGATCTCCGCCGTCTACCATAACCGGATCAGGCAGGGAATGCCCCTGCAGGCCGACCCCACGGCGATCTACGGCGTCAAGAGCTCGCGTGAGAAGATAACGCCGCGGGACATCAGGAAGAGGACGGAGTACAATACCTATACCATCAAGGGCCTTCCCCCTGGACCCATTGCCTCGCCCGGGAAAAAATCCATTCTTGCCGCCCTGTACCCTGCTGAGGTATCTTACCTGTATTTTGTATCCCGTGGAAACGGAACCCATTATTTTTCGAGGACCCTCCCGGAGCATAGCGCCGCGATCCGGCGGATACGGGAACAAAAGGCGGTTTCGAACGGGGGCGCTGGGGAAGATCTCTCCCTGACGGCGGGCGATCCGTCGGAGGAGTAGGAGAACCTATGGGTATCAGGAAACAAACAAGGCAGATACGGGTGGGTCCGGTTCCCGTGGGTGGCTGCAGCCCCGTTTCGGTGCAGTCCATGACGAAGACCGACACCAGGGACGTGCAGGCCACGGTGCGGCAGATCCATGCTCTGGAGGCTGTGGGCTGCGAGATCGTACGTCTTGCCGTGCCGGACATGGATGCCGCCCGGGCGCTCGGTCCCATCCGGCAGGAGTCGGGCATTCCCCTCATCGCCGATATCCATTTCGATTGGAGGCTGGCACTGGAGTCCATTCGGCAGGGTGTAGACGGACTGCGGCTCAACCCCGGCAACATCGGGGCGGAGTGGAAGGTCCGGGAGGTGGTCCTCGCCGCACGGGAAAGGGGAATTCCCCTCAGGATAGGGGTGAATGCGGGCTCCCTGGAGAGGGAGTTGCTGGAGAAGTATGGTCATCCCACCCCCGAGGCCCTTGTGGAGAGCGCGGAAAAGCATATCAGGATCCTCGAGGAGCTGCACTTCACGGATATCAAAGTATCACTGAAAGCCTCCGGTGTAATGAGGACCGTCGGGGCGTACCGTCTGTTTTCGGAAAGGTTCGACTATCCCCTGCATATCGGCATCTCAGAGGCGGGGCCTCCCTTCAGCGGAATGATCAAGAGCTCGGTAGGGCTCGGGATTCTCCTGGCCGAAGGGATCGGGGACACTGTGCGGGTCTCTCTCACTGCGGAGCCCGAAGAGGAGGTGCGGGTCGCCTATGAGATCCTGCAGTCCCTCGGGCTGCGGAGGAGGGGGGCGGAAATCATCTCGTGCCCCACCTGCGGGCGGTGTCAGATCGAGCTGAGGCCCCTGGCACAGAAAGTGGAAAATATCCTCAGGGGAGTAAACAGGCCTATCAGCGTTGCGGTGATGGGATGCGTGGTGAACGGCCCCGGCGAAGCACGGGAGGCGGACTTCGGTATTGCCGGGGGCAAGGGCATCGGCCTCGTCTTCAGGAAGGGCGAAGTGATCAAGACGGTGAGGGAGGATGAGCTCCTGGACGAGCTGGTACGGCTGATCGAAAGCGGCTCATAGCCGTGGCCGGCCAATGGTGAGCGGAGGATCGAAGGTTCCGATGAGCGATATGCCGCCGGCCGGGAGCCGGGAGCTCTATAGCCTTGACGGGCTGAGGAACGTCCGCGTCTATCAGAAGAAAGACGGATACCGGTTCTCGGTGGACGCACTCCTCCTCTATTCCTTTGTCGGCCTGCAGCGGGTGAAGAGCATCGCCGACGTAGGGGCGGGGTCCGGTATCATCGGCCTGCTCCTCGCGCGGAAATACCCGGCGGCAAAGGTCTTTCTTATCGAGCTGCAGGAGAACCTCGCCCGGCTGGCGGAGTGGAACTGCGCCCTGAACGGGGTGGAGGAGAGGGTGAAGGTTCTCCATGCCGACGTAAAGGAAATACGGGGCCGGATACGGGAGAGGTACAGTCTGCAGTCCCGGACGGGCTTGGAGGCGCCATTCGATAAAGGAACGGTGGACAACGGATTTGGGGATCTGATGAGCTCCTTCGACCTTGTCGTCTCCAATCCTCCCTTCCGGAAACCCAGGACAGGCAAGCTCAGTAATGGGGAGGAGAGGGCCGTTGCGCGGCATGAGATCATGCTCCCCCTGGAGGACCTGATAAGCGCCGTAGCGCTGCTGCTGAAGCCCCGCGGGCGGTTCTGCATGATCCACCTGCCTGGAAGACTGGCCGATGCCGTGCGGGCGATGAGCGCCTATGGGCTGGAGCCGAAGCGCCTGCGTTTCGTGCATTCCTGCGTGTCTACCGAAGCGAAGATGGTGCTGATCGAGGCGGTAAAGGGGGCGAGGGCGGGGCTGGCGGCGGAACCGCCCCTGTTCCTGTACAACGCGGACGGGAGCTATACGGAGGAGATGAGGGAATACTACGGAGGCGGCGGCTGCGGGAAGTGCGCTGCCGGGCACGGGCAGGCCACGTCCGCCCCCGGACAAGAGCACTGAGGACTGTCTGAGTTTTCAGAGGCACCCGAGTGAGTGTCTTTCAGGGAGGATGATGGGGAAAAGGTTCTGCCTCTCCTCCTCGGGCAGGAGGGCACTGAGCTTCTTTATATCGTAGATGATGACCTCTCCTCTCTTCACCTTAACCAGGTTGTTCTTTTCGAGCTTGTGGAGTTCCCTGCAAAGGACTTCCCTGACCGTCCCGATCCTGAAGGCCATTTCGTCCTGGGTAGGGACATTCGTAAGGACGATGGGCGTGCCGGTACTGCTTCCCTCCGTGACGAGCTCGAGAAGAAGTTTTATTATTCTCTCCCGTACGTCCTTGAGGGCGATCTCCGCGGCAAAAGCCTTGAGCCGCTTTATCCTCGTGCCGAAGTCGGCGAGCATCCTGATGCCTATCTCCGGATACGTATGGATGAGGTTTTCAAAGCCCTCCTTCTCTATGACGAGGAGCTCCGAATCCTTAAGAGCGTATGCATTGGCCTCATACTTCCCCTCGCTGAAGAGTATGGTATCTCCGAGAAAGGCCCCCTGCCCCGCATGATGGAGAACGATCTTTTTCCCGTCTTCTCCCAGCTGGGACATCTCTATCAGCCCTGCCTTGATGATATAAAGACTTGTACATGCATCGCAGGACATGAAGAGACGCTCCCCTTTCAGGAGCTTTTTTTCGCGGGAGTATTCGAGAATCGAGCAGACGATCTCCTTCTTCAGCCCCCTGAAATAGGGGATCAGGGTAAGGACCTCACAGTTTTCCATGTTTCATAGTATCTTATTTCCAAAACAGAAGGCAAGCCGGCCTGACTATCCGAACCCTATGCCAAATCCTGGGCCGGGAGCCGGCCAAATGTGATAAAAGTCATGTTTTTCTCTTTCCACGGACGCTACAATGGTTCATATACGTTACAGAAAGGAAGGAGGAAGAGTATGCTGGACGAGAACGCTGAAGTCGTACAGGCGGGGGAAGCGGAAAAGACAGGCGCGCCCGCCGAGACCCCGTACATGGACGAAATGTGCAAGGGTCCCTGGCCGAGCCATGCAAAAGAGCTGAAGAGGACCCGCTACCCTGTGATGATGTACGAGGAGGGTACCAGACAGTGCTACACTCAGTGGGGGCACGGGGGGATGTCCTCAGTGCCGGGGTTGGGTTCCGGAGCGATCGCGAGGAAGTCGAGAAGGCCCGATATCATCAGCCATTCAAACCTCATCAGGGTGCTCGGAAATCCGGGCAATTTCTATACCACGAAAGCCTTCAGGAAAATATGTGCGCTGACCGATACATACGGTGATGCCTCTCTCCATGTTCTTACGACGAACTCGAACATCGAAATCTGCGGGATAATGAATGACCAGCAGATGAAGGCGGTCACCGCTGAGCTCAATGCCATGGGCTACGATGTGGGCTCCGCAGGGGATGCCATACGGAATATCCCCGACTGTATGGGGCCTGCTCTCTGCGAGTATGCGGCTGTCGATGCCCCGCGATTGAAGTACTTCATGACGAAGCACTATATAGACGACATCCAGTATCCGCGGTTCCCTTTCAAGATCAAGACCAAGATGGCAGGGTGCCCCAATGACTGCGGAAAGGCACTCCTCCACGGAGACATAGGAATAATAGGAGTCTTCAAGGATCTGCCGAAGGTCGATGACGAAAAACTCTCCGCCTGGGTGGAGAAAGGCGGGAATATTGAGCGGGTCTGCGACACCTGTCCGACGGATGCGATGCAGTGGGAAGGGACAAGACTCGCCATTGACGGCGAGAGGTGCATACGCTGCATGTACTGTATCAACAGGGTTCCGGCCATAAAGCCTGGTGACGACCGGGGCGTGGCTATCACGGTGGGCGGAAACATGAAGGGAAAATACGGTCCGAAGAAAGGAAAAGTCGTATTCCCTTTCATAAAAGCGGAGGCCCCTGACTACAAGGAGCTCGTGGCTGCGTATGGCAAGATCTGTGAGGTGTACGACGACCATGGAAAGAAGAAGGAGAGGGTGGGAGACCTGATGCAGAGGGTCGGATTCGATAAATTCCTCGAGTGGTGCGGTGTCGAGGTCACGACAATGCATTTCTCCTCACCGAGAAGGAACACCTTCTATCACTGGCACGTCGAGAGCGAGAAAGGAGGCACCCATGAGTAAGATACAGGTCGGGGGCGTAGGCGTACCGCCGGTGGAGGAGAACCTGCCTCCGGTGGTCCTCAGGAATTACGGGCAGTGGGATACCCACGAGGTGGTGCGTCCGGGAGTGATCAAACGCATCGCCGCATCGGGGGATGTCTGCTATACGGTGAGGACGGCGATGCCTCCTTCGCGGATAAGCGTCGCCTCCATGCTCGAGCTGTGCGACCTTGCCGATGCCTATTCAGGAGGCTTTTTCAGGATTACGCTGCGGAACTCCTTTGAGTTCGTGGATGTGAATCCCGCGAAGATGGATGAACTCATCGAAAAGGCCGAGGCCCTCGGGTTCCCGGTGGGGGGTACAAGGAACTCGCTGCACAATATCATGGCATGCCCGGGCTGGATCCATTGCAATCTCCCCGCAACAGACTCTCCGGGGATCGCCAAGGCCCTCGGAGACGCGCTGTTCGATGAATTCAAGAACCACAGACTGCCCTCATGGCTGAAGATCAATATCGGCGGATGCGCGAATATCGAGGAGGCCCTCATGGCCGATATAGGGATCATCGGGGTCCACCGGGATATCCCTATCGTGCTTGAGGATAAAATACGGATCTGCGAGCAGCCCACGGTCATCCACAGTTGTCCTACGGGAGCGATCAAGCCGAAGGGCAAGGAGAGCGTTACCATAAACGCGGAGAAGTGCATCCATTGCGGGGCCTGCACGATGCACTGCGAGGCCATCCTCACCGGGGACCCGAAGCTCGACGGATTCGCTGTTTCAGTGGGCGGAAAGGCATCGAACACCGGAAGCGGCCCGGACCTCGGGAGGATCGTGATACCCTACCTCCCGAACAATCCCCCGCACTGGGAAGAGGCGGTGCATGCGGTACGGCAGATCATGGATGCCTGGGTAAAGGACGCGAAGCCCGATGAAAGGATAAAGGAGTGGATTCACCGGATAGGCTGGGACAGGTTCTTCAGACGGGCGGGTATCAAGGTGAGCATAAAGGATGTGGACGGGTTCTGGTTCAACAACGAGTTCGCCCGGTCTGATCTGCGGTTCGGCTGGTAGGGAAAGGGAGATGAGAGGGCAGGGCGTTACCTGCCCTCTCATCCCTTCTGTTGCAGGAGCCCTCACCGGGCATTTCGTTTCCTGATTTCCTTGGCACTATCCACTGTCCCTATTACTGCTTGCATCATCTCTCTCATTTGACATTCGGGAGACGATCCGATTAATTTACCTGTATGGGCCTGTATATCCTCAAACGCCTGCTGCTGATGATCCCCCTTACCTTCGGGATCACCCTTATTACCTTCCTGGTGATTCACCTTGCCCCGGGGGGGCCGGTGGAGGTGGAGACCGAGATGTCGCTGAAGACCTCCGCCCAGGCCCGGGAGAATCTGAAGAGGCTCTACGGCCTCGACAAGCCCCTGCATATCCAGTACCTCGACTGGCTCGGACGGTTCGTGCGCCTCGATTTCGGCAAATCCTTCGTTGACGGAAAGAAGGTGATCGACAAGATCAAGGAGCGGATTCCCGTTACCCTGACGATCAACGTCCTCTCCCTTCTGCTCATCCTGCTCATCGCCCTCCCCATCGGGGTGCTTTCCGCTGTCCGGCACTATTCCCTTTTCGATAAGCTGACCACTATTTTCGTCTTCGTGGGCTTTTCGACCCCCACCTTCTGGCTTGCACTGATCCTGATGATCGTCTTCGGAGTCGCTCTCGGGCTGCTCCCCATTTCAGGGATCCAGAGCATCGATGTTTCGGGTATGGGACCGCTGGAAAGGGTGGCTGATTGGGCGAGACACTTGGTGCTCCCCATCGGGTTGAGCGCCTTCGGGGGCATCGCCGGCTTCAGCCGGTACAGCCGATCGAGCATGCTCGAGGTCATCCGCCAGGACTACATCAGAACCGCCCGGGCAAAAGGGCTCAGGGAATCCACGGTGATCCTCACCCATGCCCTCCGCAATGC
>JADLDZ010000099.1 GCA_020846375.1 Nitrospirales bacterium
CAGTACCGTCCGTACAAATTTACCAGAGATATTGCAGCTTTTTCAATAGAATAATAGCGCCTTCAGTCCCCGCACGGCCCGTTCGGGAGAGGGATAGGAGGGAATCCCCGCCTTCTCCATGAGACGGGCCAGAGAGCGGGCGACGCCGTCATTCGAGGTATAGAGTGCCATCGGTTTGCCCGTCTTTTCCTTGAAAGCCCGCACCAGTTCCGCAAGACGGAGGGAGATGCCGATGACCCCTGTCAGAGCGATAATCAGAAAGCCGTCGTATACCTCCTGCACCTCTTCGAGCACGGCGAGGTAGTCTTCATCCCGCACTTGCGCCGTGAGGTCTACGGGGTTCGCAACACTGAAAAAAGAGGGGAATATCTCTCTTAATTTAAAAGCTCTTTCTTCCGGCACTCTCGCCACTTCCAGGCCCTGCCGCATACATTCATCCGCCGCCAGAACCCCTGCGCCTCCGCCGTTGGTGAGAATGCAGACCCGCTTCCCCGCTCTCTGCCCGGGCAGGGCCGGCTTCTGATACGAGAGGGCCTTTACCGTATCGATGAGCTCATCGAGGTCTCCCGCCTCGCGTATCCCGAACTGCCGGAGAAGGGAGGCGAAGACCTCGTATCGTCCTGCAAGCCTTCCGGTGTGGGAGTATGCCGCGGTCCGTCCGCTCTCCCCTTTCCCGGCTTTCAGGACAATGAGAGGCTTTTTTTCTCCGAGCAGACGTGCGCTTTCGAGGAACTTTCTCCCGTCATCCAGGGATTCTACATAGGAAACGACGACCTGTGTCGAGTCGTCCTCCCTCAAGTACTCATACAGGTCACCCTCGTCGATATCGACGGCATTCCCGTATCCCACTGCCGCGGATACCCCGGTGTTTGCCGCACGCAGCGCCTCGAAGAGGATCGTCATGATCGCCCCGCTCTGGGAAAGGATTGCGGTGTTTCCCCTCTTCGGCCTCTTCAGCCTTTCGTAGGAAAGGAAAAAGGTGTCGAGCTTCCGGCGGGCATGGTAAATGCCCATACAGTTCGGCCCGAGCAGCCGTATCCCGCTTTCCCTCCCGATCTCCCTGATTTCGTTCTGCAGGTCCTCGTGCCCCGCTTCCGCAAAACCGGAGCTGACGATAATGGCACAGCGCACTCTCCCCCGGAGGCCGCGCAGGATGTCCGCTACTTCAGAGGCGGGCCTCATGATGACCGCAAGATCGAGGGAGCGATCCGCGGAATACGGCACCTCCTGAAGCGAGGGGTAGGTTTTGTAACCCATAAGCTCCCGGTATTTCGGGTTCACGGGGTAGACCCTCCCCGGAAATCTCCTGAGATTCCTGAGGACGATGCCGCCCAGCTTCGTTTCGGTGTGGGCGGCACCGACGAGGATGATGGACTCCGGTGTGAAGAGGGCATCCAGGGAGCTCATGCGCTTTCGATGAACAGCAGGGCGGGGTCTTCAAGGTACTCGATGACTCGTGCCAGGAAGCGCGAAGCATCCACCCCGTCCGTTACCCGGTGGTCGAAGGTGAGGGAGAGGGGGAGTATCTTTCTGATCACGATCAGGCCCTCTTTCACCCAGGGCTTTTCGGAGATCCTTCCCGTCCCGAGGATCGCCGATTCGGGGTAATTGATGATGGGGGTCGCAAAGGTCCCCCCGAAGTGGCCATAATTGGTGATGGTGAAGGTCCCGGCCTGCATTTCCTCCAGCCTGATCTTCCGCTCCCGGGCTTTTTCACTCAGCTCCTGAATCGTTGCAGCAAGCTCGATGATGGTCTTCTTGTCGGCATCCCTGATGACGGGGACCATAAGGCCGTCGGGGGTATCCGTGGCGATGCCGATATTGAAATACTTCTTTATGACGATCTCCTCGCGCTCCTCGTCGATGGAGGAGTTGAGCTTCGGGTGCTCCGCAAGTGCGTGCTGCACCGCCTTGATGAAGAAGGGTAGAAACGTGAGATGCACGCCTTTTTTGAGCAGCATCTTTTTCTCTCTCTCCCTTAGCTCCCACAGTTCGGTGATGTCAGCCTCGTCCATTCCGGTGACAAAAGCGGTAGTCCGCTGAGAGGCGATCAGGTTCTTCGCGATGGTTCTCCGCAATCCCCGAAGAGGGAGCCGTTCTTCGAGGCCGGACGGCGCCTTCTTTTCTTTTGTCCTCCCGGCAGCCCTCGTAACGTCCTGTTTCGTTATGCTTCCGCCGGGGCCTGACCCCTGTATACTCTCGATGTGCAGCCCGAGCTCCTTAGCCAGCGCTCTTACTGCCGGAGTGGCCAGGACCTCGTCCTCCGCTTCCGGGAGGACTCCCACCACGGAAACGGACCGGGGTTTCCGCTCCCCTTCCGGTTCTCCTGCAACGGCCTCGCCGGCTTCCACAATGGTCATCAGCGCCTCTCCCACCCTGACCATATCGCCTTCGCCTTTATTGAGGCGCACCGCTTTCCCCGTCCGTGGAGAGGGCACTTCCACAATGGCCTTGTCGGTCTCGATTTCGAGGACGTTCTGATGTTCTTCGACGTCATCTCCTTCTTTTATCAGCCATTTTCGCAGCTCGCCTTCAGTGATCCCTTCTCCCAGATCCGGCAGCACAAAATCAAAGGACATAGTAGTACTCCTTTTCGGCGGGAGGGATCTCTCCTCCCGGAATCGCAGCAGAAATCAGCGCCTGGGGTGTGTGTGCAAATACACCCTAATATTTCATGATCCCGTCAAAGGCCCGCCGCATCCTTTCCACGGAGGGCATATAGGCGTCTTCCAGCCGTGCCAGGGGAAGCGCCGCATCGCATCCGGCAACCCGAAGGACAGGACCTTTCAAATGCAGCATCGCGTCCTCCGCAATGGTGGCCGACAACTCCGCGCCGAATCCGCCTGTCTTCGGCGCCTCCTGGATGATTACCACCCTCCCCGTCTTTTTCACCGAGGAAAGGATCGTCTCTTCATCGAAGGGGCGGAGGGTCATCGGGTCGATCACTTCGGCATCGTACCCGTCCACCGCCTGGAGCGCCTTGTGGAGCATGCTTCCCCACGCTATGACAGTGATCTCCTTCCCCTCCTGCACGACACGGGCCTTGCCCAGGGGCAGGGTATACTCTCCTTCCGGCACCTCTTCCTTGACAAGACGGTAGAGGCGGGTGGACTCGAGGAAAAGCACCGGGTCAGGGTCCCTGATGGCGGAGGTGAGCAGCCCCTTTGCAGCAAACGGAGAGGAGGGGACCACGACCTTGATGCCCGGCATGTGGCAGAAGAGGGCCTCTGAGCTTTCGGAGTGAAGCTCGGGCGACTTGATTCCCACGCCATAGGGAGTCCGTATTACCAGGGGACAGGTGAACCGCCCCCGTGAACGCGAGCGGATGCGGGCAGCATGGGAGAAGATCTGATCGACGGCGGGATAGATGAAGCCCATGAACTGGATCTCCGCCACCGGTTTCAGGCCGTACACCGCCATGCCGATGGCGGCCCCGACAAGGCCCGACTCCGCAAGGGGAGTATCCATGACCCTTTCCGCGCCGAAGAGTGAGTGCAGGCCCTCCGTAATACGGAAAACACCGCCGTTCTTCCCGACATCTTCACCCAGCAGGACGACGTCGGGGTCCCGTTCCATCTCCTCCTTCAGTGCGAGGTTGATCGCCTGCACCATGTTCATCTTCGGCATGTCAGAAATCCTCTATTTCTTTCGCCTGCCGCGGAGTAAGCTCCGCATAGGTGGAAAGGATCATTTCTTCCGGATGGGGAGGAGGGAGCGCTTCCGCAGTCCTTACGGCACCATCGACCGTCCTTTTTGCCCCCTCTTCCGTCTCCTGTCGGTACTGTTCCGTCCAGAGGCCCTGCTTCTCCATGTACCGTTTCAGGCGCAGGAGGGGGTCCCTCTCCTTCCACGCCTCGACTTCGCTTTCCTGCCGGTAGCGGGTGGCGTCGTCGGCGGTGGTATGGTGGGACATGCGGTAGGTTACGCATTCGATAAAGGTCGGGCCTCCTCCGCTCCTGGCCTTCCCGAAGGCATCCCGGCACGCCTTGTACACGGCAAAGATGTCATTGCCGTCGACCTGTATGCCCTCAAACCCGTAGGCATAGGCTTTTTGCGCAAGGGTCTTCGCTGCAGTCTGTCTCTCCCGCGGAACCGAGATGGCCCATTGGTTGTTCTGGCAGAGAAAGACGACCGGCGACTTGAATACGCCCGCCATGGTGAACCCCTCATGGAAGTCCCCCTTGGAGGTGCCGCCGTCGCCGAAATAGGCGGCCACGGCTATGGGGTCTTTCCTGTATTTCGCCGCCATTGCAGCGCCTACCGCATGGGGAATATGCGTGCCCACCGGGATGGAGATCGGGAAGATGTTGAGCCCCTGCGGGGAGACCATCCCCCTCTCGTCTCCTCCCCAGTATTGGAAGAGCTGGTGGGGGGGGTACCCCATAGTGAGATAGACGCCTGTCTCCCGGAAGGAGGGGAAGACCCAGTCGGATTTCCCGAGGGCGAAGGCGCTGCCCACCTGTGCAGCTTCCTGCCCCAGGATGGAGGCATAGGTGCCTATCCTGCCCTCCCTTTGGAGGTGCAGCGCACGCTGGTCGAAGGTCCGCGCGAGGACGAGCGATGCATACATTTTCCTTATCTCTTCGGCGGAAAGAGGGGACAGCAGGGAAATGTCGGCATTCCCCTGTTCATCGAGAATATCGAGGCGGCGCACCGCGATGGATTCTATTGTTTTTTCCGGCATCATTAACAGAATATCATGGCGGGTGAGGGGAGTCAATGTTCCTGTTCTTCCCGGTGTTTTTCCGAAAACAGGGGGGCGTCTTTGCAGGCCATTGCAGCTGTTGAAAATGGTAGAATAGAAAGTGGGGGTGCGTTGAATTGTGGTTATACGTCATGAGATGCAGTCGGATGCTGAACTGATCTCCGGGATCATCAGAGCGGCTTTCGAGAACCATCCCCACAGCAATCACACAGAACAGTTCATCGTGAACGCACTGCGAGCTGCCGGTGCGCTCACTCTTTCACTGGTCGCGGAAGTTGGCGGAAAAGTGGCAGGCCACATAGCTTTCTCGCCGGTCGCCGTTTCTGATGGGAGCTGCGGTTGGTATGGTCTCGGCCCCGTCTCTGTACTACCGGAATGCCAGAGACAGGGCATCGGGAAATCCCTCATCCATGAGGGCCTATCCTTGTTGAAAGCCTCAGGAGCCAGGGGCTGCGTTCTTGTGGGTGACCCCGGATATTATGAACGGTTCGGCTTCAGAAACTCTCCAAAGTTGACACTGGAGGGTGTCCCGCAAGAATTCTTTCTCGCCTTGCCGTTCGATAGGGAGACAGAAGAGAGGGCACGGGGGACCGTGGTGTTTCACAACGGTTTCTCTGCAGCCGGCTGATACATCATTTCCAATCCTATCTGATGCCCAGCTTTGCCAGAACGAACCCCACGTATTTATTGATCGGATTTCCCCTCTTCAGAAAAGGGAGCACCAAGGGCTTGCGGGTCACGAGTCTGTCGAGCTCGGCAACGATGGTGGCGTTATTCTCGTAGCCCAGCCCTGCCCTGAACACCTTTACCGCCCCTTCCTTGTTGCCGTTGAGGAGGAGGATCCTGCCGAGATTCAGGTAGTGGGCGGAGTTCCCGGAGTCCTGCCGGATCGCCTCCTCGCAGAGGGATACGGCTTTTCTGCGCTGCCCCCGCTCCTTTGCGATACAAAAGGCGAAATAGGAAGCGGTGAGGGGAGTTGGCTCCAGATTTATCGCCTTCTCGAAGCAGGAGAGGGCCGACAGGATGCGCCCCTGATTGAGGGCATTCAGACCTTTTGCAAATAATCTATCCGCTTCCTGGTTTGACATTGACTGGGTCATTTCCAAACATCCGACGGATTCTGCTGAGGAGGAGCTCTAGATTTTTATAGCATATTCCGGGTGAGAATGCAAGAAAACGAGAAGGTGTCAGGGCAGGCGCTTCGCAGGCTCTGTGGGGTTTGCGAAAAGATATTGACATTTGAAAAAGAATGTGTCATCATTGCTTCTAAGTTTCAGGGACTTAGCATGAGCGGGGCCACGAAGACCGGTTGCTTTGTGGCTTTTTTATTATAAGCTTCTTGAAATTCCATGGGTTTTCGCCTCCTCTCTGCATCGGAGCGGAACCTCTGTTCGGGGGAAAGATGGCAGGCAGACAGAAGCACGATGGGGAAATGGAGTCGAACAGGCAGCACAAGCTGGCCGCAGGTCTGGTCTCCGAAAAATTCCCCGGGGTGGAGCGTATGGTGCTCCATATGACCTACTATCAAAGAGGAGAAAATCCGGTCCTGATGGTGCGGACGGTGAACATTCTGCCCTCCTCGCCCGCTTATTTCAAGATGGAATGCATGATCCGCGGCTGCCTGAACGGGGGATTCGACCTGACCTCCGTCGTACGGAAGATGCTCAAGGAGCAGAAACGGACGGCGAGAGGGAAAATGGAGTGTGGAGGGGAAAGCAGGGAAATCCCTGCCGATCACGCCCACATCTCCTACGAAATAACCGTCGAGTACCGGAAAAAGCGCTGAGGACGCGTCCTTTCAACGGAGCCCCATTTTTTTCAGAAGGATGCCCAGGTATTTATTGAGGGGATTATCCCTCGAAAGGAAGCGGATTACCGGAGGCTTCCTGGTTTCGAGCTTCACCAGTTCGTCGATAATCATCTGATTGACCTCGTGCTTCAGTCCCTCCCTGAATACCAGTATGGCTTCCTCCTTCTTGTGCCCCAGAAGATGGACCTTTCCCAAATTGAGATAATGGACCGGATTGTCGGGGTCCGCCTGTATCGCTTCCTCGCAGAGCGAGACCGCCTTCCTCACCTGTCCGCGCTGATTTGCGATGCAAAGGGCCAGGTACGAGGTGGTAAGAGGGCTTTGTTCGATGCTGTCCGCCTTTTCAAAATGAGCAAGGGCGGAGAGCATTTTCCCCTGGTTGAAAGCGGTAAGACCTTTTATGAAGAGCTTGTAGGCTTCCGGATCGCGCATTTGTTCAATTGTACTATTTTTGATTTTTTTTTGGAACTTAGGGCTCCCTTCGCAGCCGCTCCCTGCAGTATTCGAAGAAGCGTCGGGAAGGGGAAGCTCAGACTCAGAGGAAAAGGTCCGGGGCTGAAAAACCCACCAGGTGCACTTCGGGACGGAGGAGCACCCCGAACCTTTCCTTCACTCTTTCCTGGATCTCCCGGGCAAGGGCGATGATTTCGCCCGCCGAAGCATCCTGGTAATTGACGAGAATAAGGGTATGCCGGGGGGAGAGCCCCGCTCTTCCCTGCCGGTATCCGCGGTGAAACCCCGCGCACTGGATAAGGCACGCGGCGGAGACTTTCACCTCCCCGGAGGGCTGGGGCCACGCCCATGCGGTGCATCCTCCTGCATCTTCCACTTTCCTGCGCAGCTCTTCGAACTGCCCGGCCGGAATCAGCGGGTTCCTGAAAAATGAGCCGGCGCTCTGAAAGACGTCATAGCCTTCAAGGGTGAGCAGCCCCTTGGTATTCCTTATTTCGAGCACCGCCTTCCGCACCCGGGCCAGGGAGACCTCCCCGCTTTCCGAAAAGTATTTCTGTAGGTCACGGTAGGAGGTGTCGGGGGCTCCGTCCCTGGTGAGGCGGAAAAGGACGGAGGTGATGAGATAGTGCCCTGCCCCTGCGGTATTGAAAAAACTTGTGCGGTATCCGAACCCGCATTCGGGGTTGCTGAAGACGACCGGCTCCCCGTTCTCCCTGCGGAGCGCGTGGACTTCTGAAACGACGGCATCGGCGTTCTGCCCGTATGCGCCGATGTTCTGCACGGGGGCGGCCCCTGTTGTCCCGGGAATCCCGGAGAGGCACTCCACTCCCTGCCAGTTATTCTCCACACAGTGTTGTACAAGGGCGTCCCATTCCTCTCCCGCCCCTGCATGTACGGAGACCCGTCCTCCTTCGAGCCTGACCTCCCTCCTCCGTATCCTGTTCAGGATGACGAGTCCGGGGAAGCCCTCGTCGCTGACAAGAATATTGCTCCCCCCGCCGAGGACAAAGACGGGTACTCCAACCTCACGGGAGAAGGCAAGGGCCTCCCGGGCCTGCTCTTCGGTGGAGACTGCGGCAAAGAACCGGGCAGGACCGCCGATCCTGAAAGTGGTGAGCTCTCTGAGAGGGTAATTCCCCTGGATGTCGAGAGAGGTGCTCATCATTGCGTGGTGCGCAGCAAACGGGTGAGGGACCGGATCCCGGCTGAAGACGGTGACGGAATTGCGGTGCCCCCTGCTCCGGAGCTCATGCGGCCTTCTTGTGATCCCGGAATGTCTTATAAACAAGCAGCAGAATCCCGATGGTGAGCGCCGAGTCCGCCACATTGAACGTGGGCCAGTGGCGGACGCCGATGTGCATGTCGAGGAAATCCACCACATGGCCGTAGCGTATCCTGTCCGCGAGGTTTCCGGCGGCGCCGCCCAGGACGAGGGCATACATGAGCCGGTTCTCCCCGTCCCTGACGAGGAGGACCGATACGGCGATAAGGGCGATAAGGGCGACAGCGATGAAGAAGGGATTGCCGAGGCTCTTTAGCATCCCGAAGGCGGAGCCGGGATTCTCCGCATAGATGATATTGAAGAAGGGCGTGATGCGCAGGACATCGAAGGGACCGACATGGCTCGTGATGAGCTGTTTGGTAGCCTGATCCAGGAGGAAGATACAGAGAGCGAGCAGGAAGAAGAGAGGTGCTTTCTTTCTCATGAGAGGGCTTTCGCGCATCTCTCGCAGACTCCGGGATGTGCGGGGGCCTGCCCGACGGTCATGCTCCAGTTCCAGCACCTCTCGCATTTCAGTCCGGCAGCCCTGTCCACCCTGATGGAGAGCCCCTGTAGTTCAGGACTCTCGTAGGCATCGGGAACCCTTTCCCCGGCCGGGTGGAGCTGCACCCCGGAGACGATGAAAAGCGTGGGCAGGAAATTCCGGTAGTTTTCCAGGAGGGCAAGTATCTTTTCCGGCGCGTAGAGGACGAGCTGCGCCTCGAGGGCATTGCCGATATGCTTTTCCTTCCTTTTGATTTCAAGAGCCTTATTCGCTTCGTCCCGTATCCTGATGAGTTCTTCCCACCGCTCCTCCAGTCCCTCGTCGAGGAAGTCCTCGCTGACCACCGGGAATCCCGAGAGGAAAATACTCTCGGTGCCTTCGCCGGAAGGCTTCTGCCCGGGAGACAGGTAGCCCCATATCTCCTCTGCGGTAAAGGAAAGGATCGGCGCCATAAGCCGGGTCATATCGGTGAGGATCCTGCACATGACCCATTGGGCCGCACGCCTTTCAGGGGAATCCTTCCTGAAGGTGTAGAGGCGGTCCTTCAGGATGTCAAGGTAGAAGGAGCTCATATCGACGATGCAGAAGTTGTAGAGGGAGTGAAACGCCTCATGGAAATCGAAATTCTCGTAGGCAGCCGAGACCCGCCTGATCAGCCCCTGCAGCCGGGACAGTGCCCAGCGGTCGATTTCGAGGAGGTGCCTGCTGTAGTCGCTGCCGTCGAAATCGCTGAGGGTCCCGAGGAGGAATCGGCCCGTGTTCCTGATTTTCCGGTATGCCTCGGTAAGCCTGTTGATAATCTCCTTGGACAGGCGGATATCGTCGCGGTAGTCCTCTGCAGACACCCAGAGCCTGATGATTTCCGCTCCGTTGGCCTTGATGATCTCCTGCGGGGCGATGACATTCCCCAGGGATTTGGACATCTTCTTCCCCTGGCCGTCAACGGTGAACCCGTGGGTAAGGACGGTCCGGTAGGGTGCCTTTCCCCGCGTTCCCACGGAAGCGAGGAGGGAGCTCTGGAACCATCCCCGATGCTGATCGCTCCCTTCGAGGTACATGTCGGCGGGCCAGGAGAGGCGGGCATCTCTTTCGAGGACGGCGGCATGGCTTACCCCGGAGTCGAACCAGACATCGAGGATATCCATCTCCTTCCTGAAGGAGCCGCTCCCGCACCGGCGGCAGGTATATCCTGTCCCGAGGAAATCCTCGACTCCCCGGATAAACCAGATGTCGGCGCCATACTCACCAACGAGACCGGTGATCCGGTCGAACAGGGCGGGATCGTTCACGAATTCGCCACAGTCGTCGCAGGTGAAGAGGGTGATGGGGACTCCCCACGCCCTCTGCCGCGAAATGCACCAGTCGGGTCTGTTCGAGACCATCCCGGAGATCCTGTCCTTTCCCCATGAGGGTACCCAGTGCACTTTCCCGATCTCTTCAAGGCTCTTTTCCCTCAGATCTCCTGTCTCCATCGATATGAACCACTGTGCCGTCGCCCTGAAGATGACCGGTTTTTTGCACCGCCAGCAATGCGGATAGGAATGCCGTATCTTTTCAACGCCCAGGAGGGCGTGCTTCTCCTTCAATGTCTCGATGATCCCGTCGTTTGCCTTGAAGACGAACTGGCCCTCGAAAGGGGGGACCGCCCTGGTGAATCTGCCCCGGTCGTCCACCGGAGCATAGATATCGAGCCCGTACTTCAGCCCGGCATTGTAGTCGTCCTCCCCGTGGCCGGGGGCGATATGGACGATGCCGCTTCCCTCTCCGACGCTGACAAAATCGCCGAGGATCACCTTCGACTCCCTGTCGATGAACGGGTGGTGTGCCCGCATCCCCTCCAGCTCCC
>JADLDZ010000100.1 GCA_020846375.1 Nitrospirales bacterium
ATATCGTGGTCTTCGACGCGGAGCGGAATGAGCAGAAGTCCCTCAAATCCATGTCCGGCGGCGAGAAGATTCTGATCGAGGCGGCGGTGAAGAACGCCCTCTGCATCTTCAACGCCCGGAGGAGCGGTATTCCCTACGGCACGCTCTTCACCGACGAGGAGGACGGAGGTCTCGATGCCGAAAAGAAAAAGGATTTTATCCGCATAAAGAGGCGGGTGCTGGAGCTCGGTGGATACGAGCGGGAATTCTTCATCTCCCACACCCCGGAAGTGGTCGCCCTTGCGGACGAGACCCTCCTCATGGAGGAGCTTTGCGGCGGAAATATGGCAAGCGTCTTATAAGGCACGCCTCACCAGCTCCCGCCTCCGGGCGTTCTCGCTGATAAATGATTGACCGTAATTTCCTTGCCTCCAACAGCGGCCTCTCGGCTCACTACATGCCAGGGCCAGCGGCCCGTCATTTCGAGCTCAAGCGTAAAGCGCGGAAACGTCCTTATCAGGACTATTATTGTACAAGTCAAAAGCAAAACCCACTTTTTCTAATTGTTGGCGATAACTGAATGCCTTCGATTTTCACGGATATAGTGCCGAATCTTCTCTGTCTCTGCGCCATAGACGAAGGTCTCTTTCAGTCTCCTGACGACCTTTTCCATGTCCTCATTGAAGGCCTCCTCGGAGCAGTAGTTGTCCATGAGATATTCGAGGACGTAGCGGGAAAACTCATCAACGCCCGTGTTTATCGTATGCGCCTTGTTACTAAGAAGGTCATAAGTAAAGCCACATCCTGTCCTCGTCTGTCATTCCGGCGAGCCTGTCCCCGCTTGTCGGGGATCGCCCGGCCCAGTCCGGTCCCGGCAGAGTCCGGGAGCAGTCCGGAATCTTTCTTTGTTTTCAGAAGTATTCCCGCGATCCCTGACAAGCAGGGACAGGCTCTGCTTTGCTTTCGGGAATGACATGTGTGAGTTCTTATTTGTGAACTCCTTAGTCATAACGCACCCGATAAACGGGTGGCTTGACGGTTGTGAGCCGTCTCAAAGACGGCCGTTTTGACCGATTTGGAATCGACCCTCTTCCTGCTCCGCTTCAGTCTTCTCCTGATTAGCTATGTACTGCTTAACCGTTTCCAGCTCAAAGCCCGCTGTAGACACGGCATAGCCCCGCGCCCATAGGTTCTCTCCGCTGAAATTCCTCTGCTTGCCGCCAAACTGACGCGCCACCGCTATGGCGCTCTTGCCCTTCAGATAGCCAACCACTTCACACACTGCATACTTCGGAGGGATCGAGATACACATGTGCACATGATCTTCCGCCATATGCCCCGATATGATCGCACATCCTTTTTGTCTCGCCAATTCATGAAACACTCCTTTCAAGTACTTCCTGATCCTCCCGAATAATGCCTTCTTCCGGCACTTTTTTCCTCCTGGTGTAGCCCATCAAGCCACCAAGAGGATTATTTTACTCAATCCCGCAAGGTCAAACCTTCTCAAGTCTCACTGGTAGAACCAGTGGCTTACCTATTTGTGAGTTAAAAAAAGAGCTTGGGGAACTCTAAAGGGCGGCTGGGTTCCTCATGATATTCGTGACGCCGTCATCGACTTTGCAAAGACCTGGAGCACGAAGACGGAACTGCCGATGAAGCGCTTGATAGCATGGTTGTCGGTGTCCAGGAGTAAGTTTTACGACTGGATCGACCGGTATGGGAAGGCCAATGAGCACAATGCCTCTGTTGCAAGGGACTACTGGCTTGAGGAGTGGGAGCGGCAGGCGATTATCAGGTTTGCTCTGGGAAATCCTCTTGAGGGGTATCATACGCATATCGGGCATGACGCACGTAAAGACGTCTCCCTTTTACCCGCAGTCCAACGGCAAGCTTGAACGGTTCCACAAGACGATCAAGGCGGAATGCATATCGTATGTACGACTCCTCCATCATCCACGACCCACAGGTGTCCCTCCGTCAGGGAGATGGCACCTGTCGATGGCCTCCACTTTTGTTCCGATGTCCTGCCTTTCAATGCCGGCCAGACATGGGATGATGTCGAAGATCGGGCAGAAACGCGGTCAGGATGCCGAGGAGCGGCAGGAAAGAGCAGAGATGATAGACGAATTCGATACCGTACTGGTCGGCAAGTTTGCCGAGCACCACAGCACCAATGCCCCCCATGCCAAAGGCAAAGCCGAAAAACAGGCCTGAGACGGCACCTACTTTCCCCGGAATGAGTTCCTGAGCAAACACAAGGATTGCGGAGAAAGCGGAAGCAAGTATAAACCCGATAACGAAAGCGAGGACTCCTGTCCATGCCAGATTTGCATAGGGCAGCGCCAGGGCGAAGGGAGCAGCACCCAGAATCGAAACCCAGATCACTCGTTTTCTGCCGATACGGTCGCCGATAGGACCTCCGAAAAAAGTGCCGGCTGCGACCGCGAACAGGATCCCGAAAAGATGCAGTTGCGCAGACTGCACGGATAACTGGAATCGATGCATCAGGTAAAAGGTGTAGTAACTGGCAAAGCTCGCCAGGTAAAAATACTTGGAGAAAATCAAAACGAGCAGAATGAATATAGCCTGGATTATCCTGCGCGCTGACAAGTCAGGATGGAACGCCTGTCGGGCAGCCGTACGGTCACCGCACTCTCGTATGCGGCGACGATACCAGTTCCCCACTTTCGACAGCACAAAGATTCCGAGAAGAGCAGCGAGAGAGAACCACGCCACGCTGCCCTGTCCAAAGGGGATCACGATCCACGCAGCCAGGAGAGGGCCTGTAGCGGTGCCCATATTGCCGCCGACCTGGAAGATAGACTGCGCCAGTCCGTGCTGCCCTCCGGAGGCAACACGGGCTACGCGCGAAGACTCCGGATGAAAAATCGATGAACCTGTACCGATGAACGCAGCGGCAAGGAGGAGTGTTCCGTAGTTCGGCGCAGCACCCAGTATCAGAAGGCCGATGAGCATGCACCCCATTCCGAAGGCAAGTGAGTACGGCTTCGGATGGCGGTCAGTGTAAAGCCCGACCATAGGCTGCAAAAGAGAGCCGACAAGCTGAAAGCACAGGGTGAGCATCCCGATCTGCACAAAACTGAGTTGGAACTTGCCTTTAATCAATGGGTAAATAGCCATGAACAACGATTGTATTGTATCGTTTAGGAAATGTGAAAAACTGATCGAGCCAAGAATCTTAAAGCGAGTACGATTTGTATCTTCAGTTGCGCGGTCGTTTATAATATCAACTCTCTTGAGCCTGCTTTGCATAAGACACACTCCTCATGGCTGCCGGGTATCTTTTCATACAAAAAAGACAACTACTCAGCATTCATGATACCATAGGAGGGAATTTTGATGCGTTTGCCCTGCCCAGGCAGCCCTGCCTGCTCTTCGGAATGCCGTTGCTTCTGATAATATAAGCGCATGACTCTTCGGATTCTCCTAACAGCTCTCTTTTACCTCACCGGCAGCTTCCTGCATGAGCTCGCCCACTACATTGCTGCGCTTCTTCTGGGAAAGCCGGAAGGCTTCAGTCTGATCCCCAGGAAGCAAGGGCGGCGAATCATCTTCGGCAGCGTCACGGCGAGCTATACCTGCAAGGTTTACGGCTCTCTGATCGCTGCGGCCCCGCTGATCTGGTGGGGAGTATTGTATCTCATCCTGCAACATCTCGGAATTCTTCAGGTTTTCCATGGCGGCCCGCGCTTCCATCTGACCGTTTCGACAGAGAGAACAGGGAAGTCACTCCTCTACCACCTTCCTTTTCTATGGCTGGCTTTACAGCTCCTTTGGGCGGGGAAGCTGTCCTCCCATGACTTGAGAGAGTTTGTGCGAGGACTTTTATCGCCTTCAGGGGCGCTCCTCATCGTGGGGGTTGCTGTTGGCGTGATGGTCATCGGGAACTACTGAACATTTACTGCATAGTCAGGCAGGAGATCAGTAAGGGGAATCAGAGGTAAGTCATTGGAAATAAACAAAGCCGGGAAAGGGACTCGAACCCTCGACCTGCTGATTACGAATCAGCTGCTCTACCAACTGAGCTATCCCGGCGTATACGTGGAAGATGCCTTCAAAAAACGAATTCATATTTTATCAAATTCTTCCCTAAAATATCCAAGAGTATCTTCATCGAAAATACAGAATTCCACCACGGTAAGAGAGGAGTTCGGGTTCTCCCGGAGGAACTCCGCTGCCTCTCCCACCAGAATGCGCGCGCAGCGGTCCTTCGGAAAGCCGAAGATTCCGGAACTGACGGCGGGAAAAGAGATGCTCTCCAGTCCCTTTTCGGATGCCAGGCGGAGGCTGTTCACCACCGCATTCCCCAGTTTGTTATCTTCATCTCCCTCCCCCATCCGCGGCCCCACCGTATGGATGACGAACTTCGCGGGGAG
>JADLDZ010000101.1 GCA_020846375.1 Nitrospirales bacterium
CGGTGGACGTCCTTGCGGAGTGGGAGGACGGCACCCTCCACTCCATCGGCGGGGGGGTCGAGTACTATCTGCTCATGGAGCGGGCGGAGGGGACGGATTACTTCAAGGACCTCTCGGGGTTTGCGGGAAAGGAGAGGCTCGACCCGCAGGACAGAGAGAGGATACGGGCGATGGCCGCCTATCTCGCCGGGATCCACGCCGTGAAAAAAGAGTCCCGGGTGCTCTACTGGCGCAAGATACGGGATACCGTAGGGCATGGGGAGTGCCTCATGGGAGTGTTCGATACCTATCCCGACGGGACGCTGAGCTACGGGGAAATGGCGGAGATCGAGAAGGGCTGTGTGGACTGGAGGGCGCGGCTGAAGCCGAAAAGCCACCGCCTCTCCCTGATTCACGGGGACTTTCATCCCGGGAACATATGGTTCAAACCGGGAGGAGAGCTCTCCGCACCGGGTGAGCGGAAGGATGCCGGACCGGACTTCGTCCTCCTGGACAGGAGCCGGGGGCCGTGGGGAGACCCCGCGGACGATATCACCGCCCTTGCCATCAACTACATTTTCTTTTCAGTCATGCACCACGGGCGTGTCACCGGGCCGTATCATGAGGGACTTGCTCTCTTCTTTGAGGAGTACGGCAGTCTCTCCGGGGATGCAGAGCTCTGTGAAGTGCTCGCCCCTTTCTTCGCCTTCCGCGGGGCGGTGGTGGCAAATCCCGTCTTCTATCCCGCTCTCAGCGGTGAAACCCGCGCGAAGCTCTTCTCCTTTGTGCGGAATGTTCTTACCGCTGAGCGCTTCGAGGTCGAAAAGGTGAATGAATATATGGAGGCTTCCTGAAGCGCTGCTCTAAGAGCCATTGAAGCGCATGTAGGTCTCCCAGATGAGCAGGAGCTCCCGGGTGGCCCGCAGGTCCCCGGCGCAGTAGCGGGCGATATCGCTGTATCTACCTGCCTGGAAGAGGTTGCCCACTTCGTATCCGGTGATGCCGTCCGCCTTCGGGCTTTTGATGGAAAAAGCCCTGCACCACATATCGAGGCTGAAGCGCCTTTTTGCCGCTCCGTAGAAAGTGAGCTGATCGAGGAGATCTATATGCGCTCCGTTATAGCGGTTGGGCATGAGATCCCTGCTGGGCTTCACCCTGTTCACTGCGGAGCGGACAAGGAGGAAAGGACAATCGAAGACCCTGCCGTTGAACGTAACGAAGCTGCCGTATGCCCTGACGGCATTCCAGAACTTATCGAGGATCTCCTTTTCCGTACCGCTTTCGTATCTGATGCCGTCCTCCTCGAAGGGGAGGAGCGGGTCTCCGGGGTCCCGGGGGTTCTGGAAGTAGACCGCCCCCTTGTTCGTATCGGGGTTCAGCATGCCGATGGCGATCACCTGCCCGGTCAGGGGGTAGAAGGAAAGGCTCTCCCGGACTCTTGTCTCTTCTTCTTCTGTGGTAGCCCCTTTCAGGAGGTATTCCCGGACAGAGGTTTCCAGTGAGTCGAAATCCATGCCGACGGTTTCTATATCGAAGATGACACGACTCATTTTCGTTTGCAGGCTGCGGTTCCCCGCCGCCGGCTTATGCCGCCTTGTTGAACTTCTCGAAGACCTTCCAGGTCTTCAGGGTGTCGATGGCCCGCTGAAGCTGCAGATCATCCTTCTCCTCCACTTCCACGGGCGCGGTCTCCTTCTCGTCGGGACCTTCCGGCAGACTCTCGTTCTTGAGGTGCCTCTCCAGGTCTTTTTCCCTGATCACCGTATGATTGGCTTTGCCGTCCTTCACTTCGAGCTTGACTACGATGTCAGGGGCGATGCCGACGCTCTGGATGCTGACGCCCTTGGGAGTGTAGTATTTGGCGGTGGTAAGGCGCAGCCCGGAACCGTCGCTGAGGGGAATGAGGCTCTGCACCGATCCCTTGCCGAAGGTCTGGATGCCGACGATGACGGCCCTGTTCCAGTCCTTCAGCGCTCCGGCCACGATTTCGGAAGCGCTCGCGCTGCCCTGGTTGACAAGGACAACCATGGGCATGTCGGTGTAGTAGGGCGTGTTCCCTTCCGTGCTGTATTCGACCTTGTCGCCGTTCCTGCCCTTGATGTAGACCACCAGCTTCTTCGGGGGGAGGAACTGCTCGGAGACTTCCACCGCGCTGTTCAGCAACCCCCCCGGGTTATTCCTGAGATCGAGGACCAGGGAGGCCATCCCCTCCTTTTTCAGATTCTTCAACGCCGCCGACAGGTCGGAGGCGGTCGATTCCTGGAACTGGGTAAGCTTTACATATCCGATGGTGGTGTCGATCATCTTCGATTTCACGCTTTTGATCTTTATCGTGTCCCTGGTGAGGGTGAAGTCCTTCGGTTCCTTCCAGCCGTCCCGTATGACGGACAGGGTGATAGGGGTCCCCTTCGGCCCCCGCATCTTGGAGACCGCATCGGTGATGCTCATGGTCTTCGTGAGTTCTCCCGCGATCTTGATGATCTTGTCCCCTGCCATGAGGCCCGCCTTGTAGGCAGGAGTATCTTCGATGGGGGCGATGACGGTGAGCACCGCATCCTTCACGCCTATCTGGATCCCGAGACCTCCGAATTCGCCTTTTGTCTCTACCTGGAGCTCTTTGAAGGAGTCCGGGGTCATATAACCGGAATGGGGATCGAGAGAAACCATCATTCCCTTGATCGCCCCGGTAATGAGGTCTTTTGTCTTCACCTCATCGACGTAGTTCTTCTTTATCATGACAAGGACCTCGGTAAACGTCTTCAGCTCCTCATAGCTGCTCTGTGCGCTGACCGATGCCACTGTCCATCTCCCCACGAGGATGCCTGCGAGGGCGAGGGATACGATGACAACCGCCAGGATCCCTTTCTTCTTCGGAAACATTTTTTCCTCCCTTTATCTTCTCAGCCACTGCTGCGGGTCGAGGGGTTTCCCCTTGTACCGGATCTCGAAATAGAGCCCGCTTGTCCCCAGGGTGCCGGACTCTCCTGTCTCTCCAAGTGGCTGATTCTCGTTTATTATAGCTCCATTCCTCAAAAAAATCTTCGCCAGGTTTCCGTACAGCGTATGGTATCCGCCCCCGTGGTTGACGATGACGAGCTGTCCGTACCCCTTGAACTCATCGGCAAAAACGACCTTGCCCTCATGAACAGCCTTTACCGAAGCACCGGTGGAGGTTCTGATATGGATGCCGCTCCTGAAGACCGGCAGGTTGAAGAGGGGGTCAATCTGGGCGCCGTACTGGATGATGACGCTCCCCTGCACCGGCCAGTGGAGTCTCCCCTTCATGCGGAGGAAGTCGCTGTCCTCCATGGGTTCTTCTTCTTTTTTTGTCCCCGGCTTCGCTTTTGTCCCCTTTTTCTTTCGCAACTCCCTTTCCCGCCTCTCCGACTCCTGGATGATGGAGCGGAGCCTGTTGGAGGAATCCTTCAGCTCGCGGATCATATTCTCGTAAAGGCTCTTTTCCTTCCGCACGCTGACGAGGAGGGTCTCCCTTTCCTTCTTCTTCTCCTTGAGGGAGTCCTCGAGCCTTGCCAGCTTTTTCTCCTCCTTCTTCAGTTCGGCGGAGAGCTTCTGGAGTCCCGCCTCCTTTTCGGCAAGGATCCTGAGCTCCTCTTTAAAACGGGTAATCAGCTCATAGTCATGGGCGGAGACAGCGCGGAGAGAGCGGATGATGCGCAGGGACCGGGAAATATCCTCTCCGCTCAGCAGGACGAGGATGGCATCTTTATCGGCGCTGAGGGTCAGGAGCGCCCTCAATCTCTTTTTCAGGCGCTCTTTGTGGATCTGGAGAACGGCGCTGTCCACCCTGATCTCCTCCTGGAGGGAAGCGATGGTAGTGAGGATATTTTTTATCTTCACCCGCTGGGCGGAGAGCTGCCTCTCTATCTCCTGCAGCTCCGCGGTCGTCTTTCTCAGGTCATCGAGGACGGAGAGCTCCATCTTCCTGACCGACTCGAGCTTCTTTCTGCTGGTCTTCAGGTCCTTCTGTATGCGTTTATACTCGTCCTGGGGTCTTTCGGAAAGAGCGGTGTCCGTGAGCACTATACCCTGGATGACGAGCAGCAGGAAGAGGGGAATGAAAGAGGACGCGATGCGTCGGGCCGGTGTTCTCAGTCTCCCGCCATTCAAAGCCTGAGCCTCCCGATCGCGATGGCCGAACCGATGATGCCCAGGATCACTCCCACCAGGGGAAGGACAAAGAGGCTCTCCAGAGGGAATACCAGCGTCTTGAGAAGGGGAATCACCACGCTCAGCCGGTAGGTGAGGGCGAAATAGAAGAGAAAGGCGCCGATTACGCCGATGGTCCCTCCCATGAGGCCGAGGACACCCCCTTCGATGAGGAAGGGCATCCTGATGAACCTCCCTGTGGCGCCGAGGAGCCTGATGATCTCGATCTCCTCCCGTTTCCGGTAGAAAAGGATCTTTACCGTGCTGTAGGTGACGAAGACCACTCCCAGGGAGACGGTGAGGAAGATGATAAAGCTGATATTCTGCGCGGACCTCTTCAGCGCATGGATCGCTTCCGCTATCTTCTCTCCGTAGTAGACCGACTCGACTCCCGGCAACTTCCTGATCTCTTCGGAGATCCGGGCTGCGGTGGCGGCGGTCACGAAGTCCCTTTTCAGCTTCAGCTCGACGGAAGAGGA
>JADLDZ010000102.1 GCA_020846375.1 Nitrospirales bacterium
CGGGCATATCCCTCATTTCAGGGGTAGTATCCCCGAGAGCATGGGCCACCGCAAAGCCGAAGCGGGCGATATCCGCGGGAGCGGCATGGTATACCTGTGCAGCGAGGGGATCGAGAGCAGTGCTGCAGGGGACTGCCAGGTAGAGCGGCCCCCTCTCCTGCTGCATCGCTTCCCTCACCGCGTTGTCGTCCCATTCGGGGATGCGCAGGCGGTGCATGCTCTCCATGGGCTTTTGGCGCACCGACTGGCGGAGGGCAAGGGCCATGATGGGTGCGGTGTTCTGCACATCCTCTCCCAGCACCAGCATGGCATCGGAGAGTTCGATATCGTGGAGGGACGGCGACCGGGCCGGCCCCTCTTTCAGGAAGTCCGCTGCACGGGAAACGAGACGGTGTTCCCCTGTACCCATTCCGGAGTAGAAGCGCTCCGGTCCCACCAGGGAGCGCAGGGCGAAATTCGCCTCGAGCGAGGCTCGCGGCGACCCGATCCCGATCACCCGCGCCCCGAAATAAAGGAGTGAGGCGAGGCGGTCGAGTGCCTCCCTGGAAGAAACGACCCGTTCCGCAGGGTCCCGCAGAAGGGGATGCCTGATGCGCCTGTCGCTGTTCACAAACTCGTACCCGTACCGTCCCCTGTCGCAAAGGAAGTACCGGTTCACCTCCCCGTTGTAGCGGTTCCGTATCCTGCGCAGCATGCCGTAGCGCTCTCCCGGGATAGTGTTGCAACCCAGCCCGCACTGCACGCAGACGGACGGGGCCGTCTGGAGGTCCCACTTCCTCGTATAGTGTCGTTTCAGGGTCTTGTCGGTGAAGACCCCGGTAGGGCAGACCTCCACCAGGTTGCCGCTGAAGGGGCTCTCCAGCACTCCCTCTTCGTGGCGTCCGAAATAGACATGGTTATGGGAGGCAAGGACTACCAGGTCCCGCCCCCCTGCATAGTCCTGGTAGAAGCGCACGCACCGGTAGCACTGGATGCAGCGGTTCATCTCGTGGTTGATGAGGGGTCCCAGGTACTGGTCCCTGTGGGTGCGCTTTCTGAAGCGGAATCTCCGGTACGTGTGCCCCGTCATCAGGGTCATGTCCTGGAGGTGGCACTCCCCCCCCTCGTCGCAGATCGGGCAGTCGTGGGGGTGGTTCGTCATGAGCCATTCGATGACGCTCTTCCGGAACGCCCTCACTTCGGGATCGTCGAGAGAGATGCGCGTCCCGTCCGCGGCAGGGGTCATGCAGGACATCACGATCTTTCCCTTCGTATCCTTTTCATCCCTGAACTGCTTCACCGCGCACTGTCTGCACGCCCCTACCGACTTCATCGCGGGATGCCAGCAGAAATAGGGCACGTTGAACCCCAGGGAAAGGCAGGCATGGAGGAGGTTCACCCCCTCCTTGACCTCGTACGGAATATTTTCTATATAAATTGTCGGCATCGCTCACTTCCAGGGACAGCGCTTTTCATGGATATGTCGGAGGAAATCCCCCCTGAAAAGCCCCAATGCGCTCTGGAGGGGCTCCACGGCACCGGGCGCGAGGGCACAGTATGTCTTCCCCGGGCCCAGGAAGCGGGTATGCATCTCGAGCGTCTCCAGGTCCTCCGGTCTCCCCTCCCCGTTCTCGATGGCCTGGAGGAGATGCACCACCCACGGCAGACCCTCCCGGCACGGGGTGCACCACCCGCAGGATTCCCGGGCGAAGAACTGCTGCAGATTGAGCACCGCTCCCACAGGGCAGGTCGTCTGGTCGAAGATGATCATGGTTCCCGTCCCCAGCCTGCTGCCCGCCTTCATCAGGGAATCAAAGTCCATTTTCACGTCGAAGTGGCGCTTCAGAAGGAACTCGGTGGAAGCCCCTCCGGGAATGACACTGTGGAAGGTGTATCCTTCGCGCATACCCCCGGCATGCTCTTCGATGATCTCTCCCATGGGTGTTCCCATCGGAAGCTCCCAGAGTCCGGGTCTCTTCACTCTCCCGCTGACGCCGTATATCTTCGTCCCCCCGTCTTCGGAGAGGCTCAGCCCCTTGTACCACCCGGCCCCGTTGCCGATAATGGGGGGGATATTGAAAAAGGTTTCCACATTGTTCACCACAGTGGGTTTTCCCCACAGGCCGCTCACCTGTGGGTAGGGGGGCTTTGCCCGCGGGATGGCGCGCTTCCCTTCGAGGGCGTTCAGCAGCGCCGTCTCCTCGCCGCAGATATACCGCCCCGCGCTGCTGTGCAGATACATTTCGAGGCGGTAGCCGCTCCCGAAAATGTTTTCTCCGAGGTACCCCGCCTCATACGCCTCCGCAATGGCCCGCGCCACCCGCCTCTCCGCCGTGGTATACTCCGCACGCAGGAATACATAGGAATAGTCCGCCCGGATAGCGAAGGCGGCGATAAGCATCCCCTCGATGAGCTGATGGGGGTTCCCCTCGATGAGCATGCGGTCCTTGAACGTGCCGGGCTCCATTTCGTCGGCATTGGTGACGAGGTACCTGGGCCGGGGCGCATCATCCCCCATGGGGACGAAGCTCCATTTCTGCCCTGTATTGAAGCCTGCGCCGCCCCGACCCCGCAGGTTGGCTTCCGCCACCGTCTTCTGTATCTCCTGGGGAGTCATCTTCGTCAGGGCCTTCCGTGCCGCCTCGTACCCTCCCTTCCCTTCGTACTCCTTCAGGGTCAGGGGCTCGCGGTCAGGCCGCATCGCCCAGGTCAGGGGATATGTCAGGGAACGTTCCACACGCCCTCCCCCCCCCGGTACCTGCCGAGGATCCCGTCGATCCTTTCCGGAGTCAGGTCGCCGTACAGCTCCCCGTCCACCATCATGGCGGGGGCCAGATCACAGGCCCCGAGGCAGGGCACCGGGAGCAGGGTGAACATCCCGTCGGCGGTGGTCTCTCCCCAGGTTATGCCGAGGCGGGCCGAAAGATGTTCGAGAATCTTTTCGTACCCCATCACCCAGCAGCTTATGGAGTTGCAGAGCAGGATCACATGCCTCCCCACCGGTTTACGGAAGATAAGGTTATAGAAGGTGGCCACCGCGTCCAGCTCGTCCACGGTCATCCCGAGGATCTCCGCCACATCGCGGATCCCCTCGTCGGAGACCCACCCCCGATGCTTCTGGACGATCTTCAGGGCATCGATGGAGACGGCGCTCTTCCTGTCGTAGTGCTGCAGCGTCCTTTCGATCTCCTGTCTTTCCTCTTCGCTCAGCATGCGCCCCTCTTCCCGTTGCCTCCTCTTCTCACCGGTCCACATCCCCCATGATGAAATCGATGCTCCCCAGGATCGCGATGAGATCGGCGATCTCGAGCCCCCGGGCCATCTCGGGCACCACCTGGAGATGGGGAAAGGAGGGGGTGCGGATGCGCGTCCGGTACGAGACCGTATTCCCGTCGCTGACGAGGTAGTAGGTGGTGCTCCCCTTCGCCGACTCGATGCCGAAAGACGCCTCGCCCGCCGGCATGACCGGTCCCCAGCTCACCGTGAGGAAATGGGCGATCAGCGTCTCTATATCGTGCATCGTGTATTGCTTGATCGGCGGCGTGGTCAGAGGATGATCCGCCCTGAAGGGACCGCCGGGCATGGTGTTCAGGCACTGCTCCACGATCCTAAGGCTCTGCCGCATTTCTTCGATCCGCACCGCCGCCCGGTCATAGGAGTCGCCGCTCTGCGCGATGGGAATGTCGAACTCGAACTGCTCGTACCCGGAATAGGGTCTTGTCTTCCTGAAGTCCCATTCGAAACCGCAGGCGCGCAGGTTGGGCCCGGTCACGCCCCACTCGATGGCCTCCTCCCGCGTGATGCTGCCGACGCCCTTTGTCCTGGCCTTTATGATGCGGTTCCGCATAACGACCTTGTCGTACTCATCGAGCCGCGGAGGCAGATACGCAAGAAAGTCCCGCACCAGCCGTTCCCACCCTCCCGGCAGATCAGCCGCGACCCCCCCGATACGGAACCAGGCGGGATGCATGCGGAACCCGCAGACCGCTTCGATGATGGTATAGCAATGCTCCCTGTCGGTAAAGGTATAGAACACAGGAGAAAGCTGCCCGAGGTCCTGGGCGAACGTACCAAACCAGATCAGGTGGCTCGCAATGCGGAACAGCTCCGCCAGCATCACCCGGATCACCTTTGCCCTGTCAGGCACCTCGATACCCGCAAGCCTTTCCGCTGCCAGCACGTAGGGGAAATTGTTCAACACCCCCGCAAGGTAGTCGATGCGGTCCGTGTAGGGGATGAAGGTGTGCCACGACTGACGCTCCCCCATCTTTTCCGCGCCCCTGTGGTGAAAGCCGATATCGAGGACCGCGTCCACGATCTCCTCC
>JADLDZ010000103.1 GCA_020846375.1 Nitrospirales bacterium
ACTGTCTTTGCATTTTCTGATATTATGGTTAAAAGAGTATAGAGGCTTTTTATGGGAGCCGCTGTAAGAGGCACACAAGCTTCTCTGCCTGATTTTCAAAGGTATTTGCTCGATCACAAGCTCGTCCCGGCAAACCGGGTGACCTTTTATGCGTACTGGGTCAAGTGTAAACACGACTGAATATCACGAACAAGCGACTGCTTCATTTCTTAAAGAATTGCGGTAGGATGACCGTATTAAGGACCGGCAGCCGCAACAGGCCAATGATGTACTTCGACTCCACTATCTCGGCACATCAAAGGCTGACGCAGGATCGGCAGCCGACATCAAGCCCCGAATACCTGAACAGGCAATTACTGAGATGGCTCCTGCCCCTCCACCCTGTCTTCCTCATCCCTCTGATCCCTTCTACACACCTTCTCTTTGAAGAGAAAATAGCGCCTCCCTACTTTGTGTCCTTCCCGCAAGCGGAGCGGAGCCGGGAATCCTTCCGAAGAAAGATTCCGGACAAGCCGGAATGACGACAGGACAAAGACTCCGACTCTCTGGCAGGATGACGGATTTCTGAAATGAAGTGAGTGGGGGCAGGGGGCATCCTGTTACAAAGACAGGGAGCGTGAAAGGCAGAGTGAGACAGGAAAAAGCATAGTAAAGACAGGGACAGGGAAAAAGAGAAAAACGGAATATAAAGTAACCCCTCCCCGCCTCCCCTTAACTTAAGGGGAGGGGACGGGTGCTCCCCTCTATTCAGGAGGAAGGGCAGTCTGCACTCCCCTCTTTCGTGAAGAGGGCACTCTTTCTTTCCCCCTCTTAGCTTAAGAGGGGGTGAGGGGGAGTTATGGCATCCCTTCGCTCGCAAAGAGAGAGGGTACTCCCGAGACCCAAGCTAAAAAAGCCTACTCAGAGATCATGCCTTGTCCCCGCCCATACCGGAGGATGCCTATGCAGATCGCAGATCACCCCTTTTTTTATCGCATCCGAAATACTACCGGACCCTCTTCAGATGCTCTGTACGAGATTCAGGAAGTAATCCAAGCTAATGGCCTTCCTTTCGACGGGGAGCCGGGTGAATTCACTGAATTTCCGCATCTTCTCCTCGTCCAGGGGAATGATCCCGGTATCGAGCACGACGATCCGCTGGTACGAAGCGAACATCGTCTCGAAATCGTAGTCGAAGTCCTTTTTCCCCTGCCGGAACATCTCCTCCCAGTGGTTGATCCATCCTGCGGAGAGGAAGAAGGTCTTCGGACCCGACGAGAGGCGCTTCAGCTCCTCCGCCCCCAGCATCGCCTCAAGGCAGTTCCCCGCCTGGATCTTCTTCGCATTGTAGCTCTCCATGATCTCCTGCATCTCGGGATGGCAGGAGCCGTAGACCACCTTTAGGTTGTCCGTGCTCCCACGGTGCTCCTGCAGGGCACCCACGAGCTTCTCCTTCAACCGGTCGAAATTGACATGCAGGGCGGCGTCGAGGAAGACGATCTCTCCGTCGAGCTTCTTTTCCCTGAAGAGATACTCCAGCTCATCCTTGAATATCCCGCAACTGATAAAAAAGACGGACTTCTTTTCCGTACTGTTCATGTCTCCCTCCGGAAAACGGTAAAAATCGACAAAACCGCGGATACGGCCCCCTGTCGGAAGCCGTATCCGCACATAAGGAACTTCCCGCTTTTATCCGAGGCGGAGCGCTTTCCGCTTGGCCATGATATGGGCCTCGATGGCGTCAGCTGCCTTGACCGGGTCATCTTCCAGCAGCAGTCTTCCCCCGGTCACCTTGACCATGTCTTTCGTCAGGTAGTCCACCACCAGCGGGCTGCCGCCGATCCTGGGCTCCGGGGACACATGGGTAAGCAGACCGAAAGCCAGGGCGGTGAAAATATCGGCGATGGCCTTCTGCTCCATATACTCGGGGACAGCGGCGGCCACCGGAAGCTGGCTCGTATCGCAGCCGAGGGTCCATGCCAGTGCCGAGACAGTATCGAGTATCTTCCCCACGTCCGTGCAGGAGCCGTAGGAGATGATGGGGGGCATATCGTGGGCCTCGCAGGCGGACCGCAGTCCGGGGCCGGCCAGCTTCGCCATCTCCATCGTGGCCATGGCGTTGTTCTGGTGGGTGGAGGAGCAGCAGCCGGCGCCGATGACCATGATGTTGCGCTTGATCAGTTCCAGTGTCAGGTCATGGATCGATTTGCCGCCCTGACCGTGGCGCACCGTTGTACAGCCTGCCACAGCGACCGCGCCCTTGATATTCCCCTTCTTCAGCTCTTCGATATAATTGTTGATGTCATAGCCGAACTTCTTGAGCACCGTTTCCGTGGTGTATCCGCCGATGCAGACGTTCTTCCCGTTCCCGGAAGGCAGGGTGACCTCTCCCTTCGCCTTCTTGCGCGCCTTGAAGGTCTTGATGGCGGTCTCGATGATCTTTTCCGCCTGCTCCTCGGCGATTGCGGGATCGAAATCGATGTGCTGCACCCCGGTAAAACGCACCACCGGGTCGGTGGTGATGAGCGTGGTCCCGTAGGTGTCCGCGAACTCTTTCAGGGAGGGCACGGCACAGTTGAGGTCCATAAGGAATACGTCCACCACGCCGGTGGCGATGAAGAGCTCCTCCTGGATCCAGTTGCCCAACTGGCCACCGAAGACGTTCTTGTACTCGTCACGGCCCGAGACGTTCATGAGCTGCTGCCCCTCGCAGAGGGAGCCGTATATCTTGATGCCTTTTGCGCCCGCCTTTTTCGCGGCGGCCTGGAACTTCTCCGAACCCGCCTTTTCGATGAGAAAGCTAGCAAAGACCGGCTGGTGCCCGTTCGCTACGATATTGACCGTTTTCGGGTCGAGGCATCCGATATTGGATTCACTGGGAACAAGGTCGGCGGTGCCCATGATGATGTCCTGCATCACGGTGATTCCCCACAGGGCCACATACTCGTTGCTGAGCCCCAGGCGGAGGGCGGTCTTCAGGAGATCGACCGGGTCGTTGCTCACGTTGGTCATGCATTTCGAGAGCGCGGTAATGATCTCATTGGCCGGGCCCCCCGTATAGATACCCTCCCTCTTCCACGCTTCCTTGCGGCTGTCGAGGGAGAAGTAGTCCATGAGGGTGAGGGGCTGGTGCGTCGGCTTGTTGATCTCGCCCAGGATGAAATCGCCGAAGGCGACCGCCAGATCGTTCACCGGCTTCGTATGGTCGATGCCCAGCCCCTGGCACATCCGCTGGAGCTTGACGGGGTCCTTCAGCTTCAGGGACGATTTCCCCTCCCCGATAGTCTTGAGGGTATTGGCGAGATTCCTGCACTGGTAGGTATTCGCCGCAGTGCCCATAATGGCGAGTTGCAGCAGATTGCGGGCCACGATGACATCCCCGGAGGCGCCGCAGACCCCCAGCGGCGCTTTTGCGCTGATGCGGCAGGGGCCGTCGGAGCAGAGCTGGCAGCTCAGTCCCTGCTTGCAGAACCCGCACTGGGGCTGCTGGGCCTCGAAACGCTCGAAAACGGTGCTCATGCCACGGGCGACGGCGGCCTTGTGCACTTCGTGGCTTGCCGCGTCCTGGTGCTTCTGTTTGAATCCTTTCAGTGTCTTCATTGTGTACCTCCTGTTGATGCTCTGTTACTCTGGGTTCCTGTGGGGCGCCGGAGCGCTTTTCCCCGGCAACCGGTTTTCTTCCC
>JADLDZ010000104.1 GCA_020846375.1 Nitrospirales bacterium
TATTGCGAGGAGGAGTACGTATTCGGCGCCTGTGCGGGGGCGGCCCTGTACCGCCGGAGCATGCTGGAGGAGATCGGGTTTCTCGACGAGGACTTCTTCCTGATCCATGAGGATACGGATCTCAACCTGAGGGCCCAGCTCACGGGCTGGAGGACGGTGTACGTGCCGTCGGCTGTTGTCCACCATAAGGTCAGATCCTCCATCGGGGCCATGAGCGATACGGCAGTCTATTACAGCCTGAGGAATAGCGGTTTCGTCAGGATCAAGAATCTCCCGGCAGGGGTATTTCTCCGGTGCCTTCCCGTCTTTATCGCAGGAAGCATCGCGGAGTTCGTCTACTTCTCCCTGAAGTACCGGCGCACCTTGTTGTATGTAAAGGCAAAACGAGATGCGCTCCTGCTGCTCCCCCGGATGCTGCGGAAGAGGTCGGAGATCATGAAAAAAAGAAAGGTGACCGGCGGCTTTCTCTACTCCCTGATGACGCCCGCATGGCGGAACGACTTTTTGAAAGCACGCCTTGATAAACTCCTCCATGGTTAGTGTCGTTATCCCTACCCTCAATGCGGGGATATCCCTCCGTCCGCTCCTGGACTCGCTGCGGAGGCAGACGATCCCCCTGGAGATCGTGGTGGTGGATTCCTCCTCCGATGACGGGACCCCGGAGATTGCGGCCTCCTGCGCTGTGAAAGTGGTTGCGGTACGGCGGGAGGATTTCGATCACGGGGGCACGCGGAACCTCGGCATCCGGTCGGCAGCGGGGAAGATCATTGTTTTTGCAACCCAGGATATCGTACCGGTGGACGAATATGCGGTGGAGAGACTCGTCTCTCCCTTCGCTGTCGATGAAAGGGTAGGAGTTTCCTATGGCAGGCAGGTGCCCTTTCCCGGGGCGACCCCCTTTGCGGCGCATATCCGGCTCTTCAACTACCCGGAAGCTTCCTGTATCCGGTCCCTGGGGGACGGCGGGAGGGGAATAAAGGTTCCCTTCCTTTCCAACTCCTTTGCCGCATACCGGAGGACGGCCCTCCAGGCCATCGGCTGTTTCAGGGAGAAGCTGATTTCGACGGAAGACACCTATGCCGGGGCCAGGATGCTGCTGGCCGGGTTCCGGATCGCCTACACGGCGGACGCCATGGTCTACCATTCCCACAATTACACCCTTGGAGAAGAATTCAAGAGGTATTTCGATATCGGGGTTTTTCACCGGAAAGAGCGGTGGATCATGGAGACGTTCGGGAGGGCGGAGGGGGAAGGGAGGCGGTTTCTCCGGTCTGAGCTGCTCTACCTGCTCCAGAACGGGAAATATCATCTTCTGCCTGAATTTTTCGTGCGGAATGTTTTAAAATATGCCGGCTTTACCTTAGGGCGGCATTACGACAGGCTGCCCCCGCATATTCTGAAAAAAATCAGTAAAAACAAAGGCTACTGGGCTAAAAACTAAGAACTCCGGAGCGGTGATGAAAGGAATTATTCTCGCAGGCGGCAGTGGAACCAGGCTGTACCCCATCACCCGGGCGGTCTGCAAACAGCTCCTGCCCGTGTATGACAAGCCTATGATTTATTATCCTCTCTCGGTGCTCATGCTCGCCGGAATACGGGAGATCCTTATTATCTCCACCCCCCAGGACCTGCCCCGGCTGCAGGAGATGTTCGGGGACGGCTCCCATCTGGGGCTGAGCTTCTCCTACCGGGAGCAGGCATGCCCCAACGGCCTCGCAGAGGCCTTTCTCATCGGGGAGGATTTCATCGGCGACAGCGCTGTCTGCCTGATCCTGGGGGATAATATTTTCCACGGCCACGGTCTGACGGATCTGCTGCGGCGTGCGGCGAGGAGTGTGGAAGAGCAGGGTGGTGCTACGGTGTTCGGTTACTATGTCACCGACCCGGAGCGGTACGGGGTCGTCGAATTCGACAGGAACGGAACAGTGCTCTCCATAGAGGAAAAGCCCGAGGCGCCCCGGTCGCACTATGCGGTTACGGGGCTCTATTTTTATGATAATGAGGTTGTCAGCATCGCCAAAGAGGTCAGACCTTCCGCGAGAGGGGAACTCGAGATAACGGACATCAACAAGGAGTACCTCGATACGGGCGGGCTGAGGGTGGAGCTCCTGGGGAGGGGATATGCGTGGCTCGACACCGGAACCCATGAGAGCCTCCTCGAAGCGGGAGAGTTTATCGCGACCATAGAAAAGCGGCAGGGTCTGAAGGTGGCCTGCATCGAAGAGGTCGCCTACCTGCTGGGGTATATCGACAGGGAGAAGCTGCTGCGGCTTGCAGAGCCACTGAGAAAGAACGGGTACGGGAAGTACCTGCTGCATCTCGTAAAATAAGGTTTCCAGGGGGATTGGGCGTATGCCCTTCGAATTCAAAAGACTCGCATTACCTGATGTGGTTCTCATCATGCCGCGCCTCTTTCCTGATGACAGGGGCTTTTTCATGGAGGTCTACAAGCATTCCGATTTCATGAAGGCCGGTATCCCGGAGCACTTTGTCCAGGACAACCATTCGAAATCCTCTCTCGGTGTTCTCCGGGGCTTGCATTACCAGAAAGAGCCTGCCGCCCAGGGGAAGCTGGTGCGCTGCCTGCGGGGGAGCATCTACGACGTGGCGGTGGATATCCGGAAGGGCTCTCCGCGATACGGGGAGTGGGTCTCCGCCGAGCTGTCGGAAGAGAACAACCATATGCTCTATGTTCCCCCCGGCTTTGCCCATGGTTTCGTGGTGCAGAGCGATACCGCCGAGATCATGTATAAGTGCACGGCGGAGTATTCCCCGGAGAACGACAGGGGTGTCCGGTGGGACGACCCGGACATCAACGTGGTCTGGCCGGTGCGGGAGCCGGTCCTTTCCGAAAAGGATAGGCGCCACCCTCTTCTGCGTGATGCCGACAATAATTTCCTCTTCAGGGCGGCGTAAATGAGGGTGCTGATCGCCGGGGCCAAAGGCCAGTTGGCCTTGGAGTTTCAGCGGCGTCTGGAGGGGGATTCTTCCTTTCAGATAACCGCATTGGGAAGAGAGGAGCTGGACGTCTCCGACGCTGCCGCGGTGGACGGGACGATTTCCCTCCATCAACCCGCGGTGGTGCTCAACTGTTCCGCCTATAACCTGGTGGACAGGGCGGAAGAGGATGACGGTCCTGCGTTCCGTATCAATGCGGAAGGGGTAAGGAACCTTGCTGCCGCCTGCCGCAGGAGGGGCGCCCTGCTGGTCCATTACAGCACTGATTATGTTTTCGACGGGACCAAGGAGGGCTTTTACGCCGAAGAGGACGCCCCTTGTCCCCTTAATAAATATGGGGAAAGCAAGCTTGCCGGAGAGAGACTGCTCAGGGAGGAGACTGAGGATTTCCTGCTCTTCCGGGTGAGCTGGGTATTCGGGCAGGGGACGCAGAATTTCCTCTACAAGCTTTCGGAATGGGCGGGACGGAATGCTGTCCTGAAGGTGGTGGGGGACCAGATCTCTGTGCCGACCTATACGGAAGATATCGTGGACGCTACCCTCTCCGCCTTGAAAAAGGGAGTAAGGGGCATGTACCACCTGACCAACAGCGGATATGCCTCGCGCTATGAGGTCGCCCGCTACTATCTCGAAGGGCTCGGCCTCTCCAATCTGCTGCTTCCCGTGACATCGGACCATTTCCCCACCCCCGCAAAGAGGCCGTACTTTACGGCTATGTCCAATGCGGGGATCTCCCGCGCCCTGGACCGGGATCTCCCGGACTGGCGGGACGCGGTGGACAGATTCATCAAAAGGATGGAGAAGAGATGAAGAAATTGCTGGTAACCGGAGGAGCGGGGTTCATCGGGAGCGAGTTTGTCCGGGAGGGGGTGCGCAGGGGGTATGCCATCGCCGTCATCGACAAACTTTCCTATGCAGGGGATCCCGAAAGGATACAGGAGTGCGGGCAAGGGGTCTCTTTCTACGGGGCCGATATCACAAACGGTGATTTCATCAATCATATCTTCAGCGCGGAAAAACCTGATGCGGTGGTCCACTGGGCCGCGGAAAGCCATGTGGACAGGAGCATTCTGGACGCCTCTCCCTTTATCGAGGCGAATGTGATGGGCACCCAGGCCCTTCTGGAAGCGGCGCGGCGCTTCGGGGTGGAGAAGTTCATCAATATATCCACGGACGAGGTCTACGGTGAGCTCGACGAGGACGGCCAGTTCCGGGAGGAGACGCCGCTCTGCCCCAATTCCCCCTACTCGGTGAGCAAGGCGGCGGCGGACATGCTCGGGAGGGCGTATTACCGGACGCATGGGGTGCCGGTGGTCACCGTGCGCCCCTCCAACAATTACGGCCCCTGGCAGTACCCGGAGAAGCTCATCCCGGTGGTGATCCTCAAGGCGCTCCGGGAGGAGAAGATCCCGGTGTACGGCACAGGGGAAAATGTTCGGGAATGGCTCTATGTCTCCGATTGCACCGGTGCGGTCTTCTCTCTGCTCGAAAAGGGGCGCCCCGGTGAAGCGTACAATGTGGGCAGCGGCGAGGAGCGGAAGAATATCGAGGTGGTGAGGGCCATTCTGCGGATATTGGACAAGCCCGAGAGCCTGATAGAGTTCACCCGGGACAGGCCGGGGCATGATTTCCGATATTCGCTCGATTCCGCAAAGGCGGGGAGAGAGATCGGGTGGCGCCGGGAGGTCTCCTTCGAAGAAGGGATACAGAGGACCGTGCAGTGGTACCTCGACAATATGCCGTGGGTCAGGGGCAAGCTCGATTCCCTTGCCCGGTACTGGCAGAAAGTCTACGAGTAGTACTCATTTCAGTCCCCCTCTCCCGGCCTTCGGCCGCCCTCTCCCTCCAGGGGAGAGGGAAAGAGTGAGTGCCTTCGGTAGCCCTCTCCCTCCAGGGGAGAGGGATTCTTAAAGTTTCCCTCCCCCTTTGAGGGGGGAGGGCGAGGGTGGGGGTGACCACACTTTCAAAGGTGACGCTGCACCAGGCCGGGGAAAATCCGTTGCCGCTCCCCGGAAGCCTCTGTGCTATACTTGTACAAAATGAAAATGTGTCCAGCAGGATGTCTTGCGAATCGATACCAAATATAAGGATGTGGCCGGCATTGTAGCGCTCGCCGTGCTCGATACCGCCGCCTTCTATCTCTCGCTCTCCCTTGCCTATTCCGTACGGAAGTTTCTCAATATACCCTTTGCCACGCTGGTACCCCTGGAGTTCTCCCTCTCCTATTTTCTCACTTTCTGGTGGATGCCGCTGATCTTTCTCGTCTTCATCGCCTATGAGGGGCTCTATGTAAAGCGGCTCTCCTTCTGGGATGAAGCGAGGGAGCTGATCAAGGCTCTGACCCTCTCCATTCTCGTCGTTTTTGCCATCGCCACCTTGGGAAGGCTCACCTACGAAATATCGCGTCTTACCATCGTCCTGCTCTATTTCTGCAGCCTTCCGGTTTTCCCTCTTGCCCGTCTCGCGGGCAAGAAGGTCCTGTACCGGATGAACCTGTGGAAGGA
>JADLDZ010000105.1 GCA_020846375.1 Nitrospirales bacterium
GCATCGTCCTGGAGGTCATATACCAGGTGGAAATGCCGCCGAAGTACTCGTCGGCGATCTTCTGGAGGCGGGTCTGGAGCATCTTCGGCCTGATGTAGTTCGGGTTGATGGCCGGGTCGGTCGAGAAGGTCTTGTACTTCTCGAAGGTCTCGAACGGGAAGTACAGGTCAGCCGAGATCTGGTCCGCAGTCTCCTTGAGGGCCGGTGTGTAGTCGGGGTGGTCGAGGATGAAGGCGATCGCGGCCTTTGCGGCAAGCCTGCCCTCCGCGTGGGAGCCGGAGGAGAACTTGTGGCCGGAAGCGCCGCAGATGTCGCCCGCCATGAAGAGGCCCGGAACGGTGGACATCCTGTTATAGCCCCAGGAGTAGTGCTCGGGAGTTCCCGGTATGTCGCCGGGGCCGCTGCACCAGAACCCGGCGCAGCCCGCATGGGAGCCGAGGAGGTACGGTTCGGTGGGCATGATCTCGGAAGGCGCCTTGTTGGGCTCGATGTTCTTGCTCGCCCAGAGGCCTGCCTGGCCGATGCACATGTCGAGGAAGTCTTCCCACGCCTCTGCCTCGAGGTGCTTGATCCTCTTGGCGTCCATGGTCTTGGCGAGCTCGTCCATCGCGGTGTGGGTGTTCATGAGGATGGGGCCCTTCCCCGCCTTCATGTCGAGCATCATCATGTGGTTGCGGATAGAGGTGCCGAGCTTTTCGGCATACGAGCCGTAAAGCTTCTTGGTCTCTTCCATGTGGGTGACGCAGTAATCCTCCCCGAGGGAGTTGGTCGCCTTCGCCTTGAAGAAGAGGAACCATGCGCCGACCGGGCCGTATCCGTCCTTGAAACGGGCGGGCACGAACCGGTTCTCCATCATGGTCAGCTCTGCGCCGGCCTGCATGCCGAGGGCATACCCGGAACCGGAGTTCCAGACAGGGTACCAGGCGCGCCCCTGGCCTTCCTGGGTGGAGCGGGGCCTGAAGACGTTCACCGCTCCGCCGGACGCGTTGAGGATCGCCTTCGCCTTGAAGATGTAGATCTTGTTCTCGCGGACGCTGAAACCGGCGGCAGCGGCAACCCTCTTGGGATCGTTGGCGTCGTGGTAGAGCTTCACGATGAAGACCCTCTCGAAATGGTTCTGCGCCATGCCGGTGGCCTTCCTGTTGAATTCGAGGGCCTGCTTCGCGGCCTCGGCGACGATGACCTTATAGGACTCGCCATTGATCATGATCTGCCACTTGCCGGACCGGACGGGGGTTCCGCCATCCTTCAGCATGGCCTTGCCCTGGTCCCTGGACTGGAAGCCGTCGAGGGAGAAGCCGTCATCGGCCTTCTTCCAGATGGGGAGGCCCCACTCCTCGAAGAGGTGGACGGAGTTGTCCACGTGCCTGCCGAGGTCATAGACAAGGTCTTCCCTGATGATGCCCATCAGGTCGTTCCTGACATACTTCACGTAATCCGCCGGATCGTTTTCACCGCAGTAGGTGTTGATGGCGGAAAGACCCATGGCGACCGCTCCGCTCCGGTCGGTGGCGGCCTTGTCGACCATGGTGATCCTTATGCCCTTCGGGGTCGCCCAGCGGGCGCCCTCAAAGGCGGCGCCGCAGCAGGCCATACCGCCGCCGATGAGAAGGAGATCCGTCTCGACTTCGACGATCTCGGGCCTCGCGCAATATGAAAACGTGCAGGTTTCTTTTTCCATCTATGCATCCCTCCTTTATTTGGAAACTCGTGCGTCGTAGTTGAAGTATCCCGACTGCTTCAGCTTGGAGTAATCGGGCTCCGGGGTTCCCTTGTACGGGTCGATCGAGCCTTCCGGGGTGGTCCTGATCGGGAACTTGAACCTCTTGAGGGACCCGTTCCTGAACTTGATGGTCCACATGATCGAATCGGTGCCCCTCAAGGGGATGACATTTCCTCCCAGCGGGTTGAAGTCCTGGTATCCCCTCACCTCGATGGCCTGCTGCGGGCAGATCTTTACGCAGTTGTAGCACTCCCAGCACTGCTCCGGCTCCTGGTTGTGGGCCTTCATGAGGTCCCTGTTGAGGACCATGAGGTCATTGGGGCAGATGTACTGGCAGGCTGTCTTGTCCTGGGCCTTGCAGCCGTCACACTTCTCCGTAATGACAAAACTCGGCATTGATGTTACCTCCTTCGGTTTTTTGGTAGTACGGCTATCGGTAGTGCTGCGTTCATCGGCTGTACTGTTTTACTGTGTAGCGTCCTCCTCCGCACCCCCCTTTCGTCAGATCAGGTTTTTATTGTTTTCTTCCGGTTCGGTCCCTCACACGTCTTTTCCGTCTACGCGCCCTCCGAATACTTGTGGGTCTTGATTTCGACCTTTTCCGTCAGTCCCTCGTAATATTCCCTCAGGATGGCAAGAACCTCGGGCCTGCTGAAGTGGTCGGGCACCTCGGCGCCCTCGGAGAGCATCTTCCTCAGCTTGGTGCCGCTGAGGAGGAGCCTGTCCTCTTTTCCGTGCGGGCAGGTCCTCATGGAGGCCATCCCATCGCACCGGGTGCAATAGAAAGTCCAGTCTATCTTCAACGGTTTCGTTTCCAGCGCACCCTTCGGGATCTCGTCGAAGATCTTCTGGGCGTCGAAGGGACCATAGTACTCGCCCACGCCGGCATGGTCGCGGCCCACGATGAGGTGGCTGCAGCCGTAATTCTGCCGGAAGAGGGCGTGGAGGAGAGCCTCCCTCGGCCCCGCATACCTCATATCGAGGGGGTATCCGCCCACGACGATGGTGTCCTTTACGAAATACTTCTCGTTGAGGACATCGATGGCCCTCTGGCGCACGTCGGAGGGGATGTCTCCGGCTTTCAACTTGCCGAGGAGCATATGGACGAACACTCCATCGCAGGTTTCGATGGCGATCTTGCAGAGGTACTCGTGGGAACGGTGCATCGGGTTCCTTGTCTGGAACGCCGCGACAGTGCTCCAGCCCTTTTCGAGGAACAAATGGCGCGACTGGGCGGGAGTCAGGTAGATCCCGGGGTATTCCTTCGGGAAGGTGCCCTCGCTCAGGACCTTCACCGTGCCGGCCAGGTTGGTGCCCGCCTGCTTCATGACCATCACGACGCCCGGGTGCTCCGTGTCGGCGGTCCTGAAGACCTGTTTGCACTCGTACTCCTTATCGATCCTGTAGGTTTCGGCAACCTTCATGGTGGCCATGATCTCTCCGAACTCCCCGGAGTAGAGGGCCACTTCATCTCCCGCCTTCACGTTCTCGTCGGTGGAGACGGTGATGGGGATGGGCCAGAAGGTTCCGTCCGCCATTTTGTACTCGGCGCAGACGTCCTTCCAGTCTTCGTATCCCATGAACCCGTCGAGGGGGGTAAAACCGCCGATGCCCATCATGATGAGGTCGCCGGTCTCACGGGACGAGATGCTGATCTTCTTCAGGGTAGCCGCCTTCCTCTTCTCTTCTTCCAGCTCAGCCCCGGTGAGGAGCAGGGGCTTCAATTTCCCTTCTTTACCATGCGGATTTACCAATGCCATACCGATTCATCCTCCTGTCTGGTCTTCTTCATTGTTTTCAAATCCGAATCACTCCCGGAACCCCAATGCAGTACACACCCTGCAAAAAATCTCGTCAATGCTCCCGGTGCCGGAAACCACGTGCAGGATGTCTTTTTCTCCATAATAATCAATGAGAGGCGCCGTCTGCGCGTTGTATACCTCAAGCCGCTTCCGGATGGTGCCCTCCCTGTCGTCGTCCCTCTGGAAGAGCTCACCACCGCACTTGTCGCATACTCCCTCTTTCCTGGGCGCATTGAAATGGATATTGTACATCTGTCCGCACGCCTTGCAGGTCCTCCGCCCGGTGAGTCTCTTCATCAGATCCTCGAAGGGGACGTCCACGCTGATGGCCGCGTTCAGGGACATATCGAGAGAAGCGAGCATACGGTCCAATGCCTCGGCCTGCTTCGTATTCCTGGGGAAGCCGTCGAGGATATAGCCCTTTTTGCAATCCTCCTGTCTGAGTCTTTCTTCCACCATGCCCAGCACGACGCTGTCGGGCACGAGCTCTCCCTTATCCATATACGACCTGGCTTCTCTGCCGAGAGCGGTGCCCGCCGCTACCGCCGCGCGCAACAAATCACCGGTAGAAACCTGGGGAACAGGATATTTTTCAACGAGTTTCTTTGCCTGGGTCCCTTTACCGGCTCCGGGCGCGCCGAGAAGAACTATTCTCATGAAAGAACCTCCGCAGGAATTTTAGAAGATCTCTTTAAGATACTCCATGGAGAAAGCCTAATTCAATTTTAAATTTATAATCAGAACATTAATTTTCCTTATATTCTCGCTCTTTTTGCGGAGGGAGCCCCTTTCGGGAGAGTCGGGAGAAAGGCAAAACAGGGCGTATCCGGGTGTGTTGAAAGGAAAAAGCTATCCCGCGGCAGAGCCCCTGAAATACGCGCCGAGCTTTTCCAGCGCCCTCTTCCGGTGGCTCAACGCATCCTTTTCCTCCGGTTCCATCTCGGCGAAGGTGCGGGAGTGTCCTGCCGGATAGAAAAGGGGATCGTAGCCAAACCCCTTGCCTCCCTTCTCCTCCCGTCCGATGGTTCCCTCCACGGTACCGGAAAAGCTTACGCACTCTCCTCCCGGAAAGGCGAGGACGATGCAGCAGACGAAGCGTGCACCCCTTTTCTCCGCCGGGACCGGCTCCAGCGCACGGAGCAGCTTTCCCCTGTTGGCCCCGTCGTCGGCTCCCGCTCCGGCATACCGGGCGGAAAGCACGCCGGGAGCACCCCCCAAGGCATCCACTTCCAGGCCGGAGTCGTCCGCTGCCGCCGCCTTGCCGGTGCACTGCGCTACCGCAAGGGCCTTCCTGCGCGCATTCCCCTCGAAGCTGTCCGCATCTTCCTCCACTTCGGGGCAGGAGGGAAAGCTGTCCAGTGTCAGAAGGGTCATCTCTTCCTCCCGGAGGATTCGCCGGATCTCTTCCACCTTCTTCTTATTCCGGGTCGCAAGCACTATTTCCATTGTATGCCTCCATATTCAAGTCGGAAAATCGAAACTAAGGTATCGACTATTATAACGATAAAGGAAAGAAAGCGAATAAGGACGACAGGAAGAAGGGGCTTTCTGAATCTGAATAGGTATCCCTGGATGTGGTGGATAGGTATCCTTTGGCAGGGGGCGAGGGGATACCCTCTTACCTTAAGAGGGGGAGTATGCCCCGGAAGCACGGATATCTTCCGGTAGAACGATAATCTCAGGGAGGTGCTATTTAAGGTATAATAGAGGTAGGAGTCCGGCATTACCCCCCTGCCGCGGAAGCCTTTACAGAGGACCGGTGCCTGTGCTAACCTATTACACTGAAGATGTTTTTCAGCTTTGTGCGCGGCCTGCACAGAATAAGCACGGAACCAGTAAAGAAAGGTGGTGATGGTTAATGTCCCTTGATACGGTGAAAAAGAAGGAAATTATCGAGTCCTACAAGATCCATGAACAGGATACAGGATCTCCTGAGGTGCAGGTAGCTCTGTTGACCGAAAGGATAACCTATCTTACAGAGCATTTTAAAACCCACAAGAAAGATCACCACTCAAGACGGGGCCTTTTAAAGCTCGTCTCTCAAAGGAAGAGGCTTCTCGGGTATCTGAAAACATCGGATAAAGGCCGTTACAGTACGCTGATCGAGCGCCTCGGCATCAGAAAATAGCACAAAAAAGTGAGAGGCAGAAGTGAGGAGTAAGAGCTTTCTTATTTCCCACTTCCTCTTTCCACTTTCTTTATCAATACAATTTATCAATATGACAGGAGAAAAAAGAAAAATTTGATGACTACCGTAGAACTTGAGATTAAAGGAAAGAGGCTCATCATCGAGACGGGACAGATGGCACGGCAGTCGGGCGGCTCCGTGGTAATGAAGTACGGAGACACAGTTGTCCTTGCAACCGCGGTTGCCGACAAGAGAGTCAAGGAAGGGCTGGATTTCTTCCCCCTGACCGTCGACTACCAGGAGAAGACCTACTCGGCCGGGAAAATACCGGGGGGATTCTTCAAAAGGGAAGGAAAACCATCGGAAAAAGAAGTCCTGACATCCCGTCTCATCGACAGGCCTCTCAGGCCCTTATTTCCCAAGGGATTCTATTCGGAAACACAGGTGATCGTCTCGGTATTGTCCTATGGAGATGAAAATGTTTCGGATATGCTGGGGGTCATCGGCGCCTCGGCCGCCGTCCACATCTCCGATATTCCCTTCGGCGGCCCTGTGGCGGCGGTAAGAGTAGGAAGGCGTGAGGGCGCCCTGGTCGTCAATCCCGATCTGTCCGAGAACGATTCGCTGGACCTCAACCTGGTGGTGGCCGGAACAGCAGATGCGGTCATCATGGTGGAAGGAGGCGGCGCAGAGGTTTCGGAAACCGTACTGCTGGAGGCCATCGACTTCGCCCACCGGGAGATTAAGAGAATCGTCGGGCTTCAAAACGAGCTGAAGGAAAAGGTGGGCAAGGAGAAGAGGCCCGTCATCCCGGTGGAGGAATCCGCCGAGTTGAAGGCCGAAGTGAGGGCCTTTGTTGCGGAGAGGATGAAGGAGGCTATCCGGATACCGGGCAAGCTGCGCCGGCAGGAGGCCCTCGACATCGTCCTCGAAGACGCGATAAAGCACCTGAATACCCCCGCAAATGCAGAGAAGTTCTTCGGTAATGCGGGAAAGGACCTCACTCGGGACATCGCCAATCTGTTCGATGCGTACGAGAAGGAGATCGTCAGAAACACGATCCTGCAGGAGGGAGTCCGGTCGGACAACAGGAAGCCCGACGAGATACGTCCGATCTCCTGCCACATGGGGTTCCTGCCCCGGGCACACGGCTCCGCGCTCTTCATCAGGGGCGAGACGCAGGCACTTGTGGCATCCACCCTCGGCACCTCCGACGATGAACAGAAAATAGATTCCCTCGAAGGGGAAATGTATAAAACTTTTATGCTCCATTACAACTTTCCGCCCTTCAGCGTGGGCGAAGTAAAACCCCTGCGCTCGCCGGGCAGGAGGGAGATCGGCCACGGCGCCCTTGCTGAGCGGGCGCTGAAATACGTGCTCCCCTCCAAAGAAGTGTTCCCTTATACCATCCGCATCGTTTCCGACATCCTCGAATCCAACGGCTCCTCGTCCATGGCGACGGTATGCGGCGCCACCCTCTCCCTTATGGATGCAGGCGTCCCCATCTCCGCACCTGTTGCGGGGATCGCCATGGGCCTCATCAAGGAGGGAGACCAGGTGGTCGTCCTTACCGATATCCTCGGACTTGAGGACCACCTCGGCGACATGGACTTCAAGGTGGCGGGCACCGAGAACGGCATCACCGCCTTCCAGATGGACGTGAAAATCGGCGGGGTAAGCCGTGAGATCATGCAGAACGCCCTTGAGCAGGCCCGCAAGGGAAGGCTCCACATCCTGGGCAGGATGCAGGAGGCGATGCCTTCGCCCCGGGCAAGCCTATCGCCCCATGCACCGCGCATCTACACCTTGAAGATCAAGCAGGACAAGATCAGGGACGTCATCGGCACCGGTGGAAAGGTCATCCGGGGCATTATCGAACAGACCGGCGTCAAGATCAACATCGACGATTCCGGTACCGTCAATATCGCCTCCTCCGACGAGGCGTCGGCACAAAAGGCGATCGAGATCATCAACGGCATCATCGCGGAAGCCGAGCTGAACAAGATCTACAAGGGCAAAGTCGTGCGCATCGCCGACTTCGGTGCCTTTGTAGAGATTCTCCCCGGCGTTGACGGTCTCCTGCATATCTCCCAGATCTCCGAAAAGAGGGTGGCGAAGGTCACCGACGAGCTGAATGTGGGGGACGAGGTGCTGGTGAAGGTCATCGAGGTCGACAACCAGGGGCGTGTCCGGCTCAGCAGGAAAGAAGCGATGCGGGAGCAGGGCAGGCAGCAGGAATAAAACCAGGGACAGCTCCCTGTATACATCCGCAAAGAGAAAAGGGCACGGGCTGCGCACCCGCACAGGGCTTGCAGCCGGTGCCCGATCCCGGAAAACCTGATCTATGTTCACCAAGCGACATCTCGATAACGGCATCCCTGTGGTCATGGAGCAACTGAAGAACTTCCGCTCCGTGATCCTGGGCATATGGGTAAAGGTGGGTGCCCGCAACGAGGCTCCCGGGCAGAACGGCATCTCCCATTTCCTCGAGCACATGTTCTTCAAGGGCACCCGGAAGCGCTCCGCCACCGATATCGCGATCATTATCGATTCCCTGGGCGGAGACCTCAACGCCTTCACTTCCCGCGAAAACACCGCGTTCTATGTGAAAGTGCTTGACGAGTACATCGAGAAGGGCATCGAGCTCCTCACGGACATCTTCATGCATTCCACCTTCCCGGCAGAGGAAGTGGAGAAGGAAAAGGGGGTGATCAGGGAGGAGATCAAGCTCGTCGAAGACACTCCCGACGACTACATCCATGACCTGTTCAGCAGGACGGTCTGGGGGGATACGGGGCTCGGACAGTCGGTGCTGGGAGGACAGGAGACCGTCAAGTCTTTTACCCGCGACGACCTCGTGAGTCATATCAGAAAGTATTACGGCACCTCCGATACCGTCATCGCCTGCGCCGGGAACTTCGACCCCGACACCGTACTGCACCACCTGAACCACCATCTCGGCTCCCTCAGAAGGGGCTCGGAACCCGAAATCTTCTCGCCCCCCTGCTTCCGCCAGAGGATCGACATCCTGCCCAAGGACCTTTCGGAGACCCACATCTGCCTCGGGGTCGAGGGAGTCTCCCATCCGAGCAGAGACCGGTATACGGTGGCCCTCCTGAACTCCATCCTCGGATCGAGCGTCAGCTCCCGCCTCTTCCAGGAGATACGGGAGAAGAAAGGCTATGCGTACTCCATCTATTCCTTTGTCTCCTCCTATATCGATACGGGCTTCCTGGCCGTCTATGCCGGAACCGGGAAGAAGAAAGCGGTGGCCGTTACCGAGATGATCATCAGGGAGATGCAGAACCTCCACGCCACCGTCACCGACGAGGAACTGCGGAGGGCAAAGGACCAGATGAAGGGCAATATCGTGCTGGGCCTGGAATCGACCAGCAACCGGATGCAGAGCATCGCCCGCCAGGAGATCTATTACGGCAGGCATTTCTCCCTGAATGAGATCATGAAGGAGATCGAAGCCGTATCCATGCAGCATCTGAAGGAGCTGATCCATCGCCTGGTGAACCAGGGGAAGATGAGCATGACCGTCCTCGGACCGGTGAGAGAAGAGGATTTCAAAGGACTCATTGACGAACCACGCGTCGTTCCCCCCATGAAGCAGTCCGCTGCAGGCGGTCATTAGAGGGCGTACGGGCTCAAAGAACGCTCCCGCAGGCCAGTTCGATGTGTAAAACCGATAAAGAGTGAAATACATCGAGACAATGCGGAAACCATGCTATTCCGACACGGCAGCGGAGCCGCTTTCATCAGGCACGGCCAGAAGCTTCTCGGCAGCTTCGATTTGCCCTTGGCTGCCGATCAGACCGATTCGATCATCGGCTTCGAGAGCTGTCATCGATTCCGGATTCACCAGCAATTCCCGGTTGCGCATTATCGCCACGACCGATGCACCTGTCTTGGAGCGCAGGAATGCTTCGCCCAACGTCCGACCTACAAGAGGGTTTTTCATGGGGAGGCGCACCCACGCGATTTCAATACTGTTGACAGCATTCAGGAGTTCATGTAATAACCGATGCTCTTTTTTGGTATTGATCTGAAAATTATAATGATTGTGACGCACCGCATCGGCATAGTGGTAAACTTCCCGCAACGGAAAGCCCAACTGCAGAAACGTATGCCTGATTATTTCCAGTCCTCCTTCCAATTCCGGGTGGATAACGTGCTGAGCGCCAAGTTGCGCGAGTCGTTGCATGCCTTCTTCTGTCATGGCACGGACGATGATGGGCAGTTCGGGCGCCATTTGACGCGCTGCAATAACGCTCAATTCACCGGCGACTTCATCCGCTACCGTGACGACGAGGGCGCGGGCACGGTCCAAACCCGCATGCACCAGCACTTCGGAATTGGCTGCATCGCCAAACAGACTGGGCACATCCTGTCTCCCCAGTTCTTCGATTCTCTCGACATTCGCTTCGACCACCAGATGCGGTATCGCCATCTGTCGCAAAATCGTGACGATATGATGCCCGACACGACCGAAGCCGATAATGACCACATGGTTAGTGATTGATTCCGCAAGCGGAACGGGTGCCGGACCGTGCCGATCCAGTAATTGCCACAATGCGGGGAAACGCTGCAGCCACCTTTCAGCCGGACCCATCAGGCGAAACATCGCCGGATTCAGAGTAATAGACAGCAGTGCGCCTGCCAGTATCAGGGAATACTGATCCTGGGTGAGCAAACCGAGCGCCACCCCTGCCTGGCATAGTATGAAGGAGAACTCGCCGATCTGGCTCAAGCCGGCGGAAACCGCCAATGCCGTACGGGCCGGCCAGGGAAAAAGAAAACCCAGCATCATGGTCACGGCCGGTTTGCCAACCAGAATCAAGCCGGTTAACGCCAGGACAGCTCCGGCGTTGTCGAGCAGATAGCCCGGATTCACCAGCATGCCTATTGAGACAAAGAACAGAACGGCAAATGCCTCACGGAAAGGCAGGATATCCGCCCCGACTTGATGACTGAGCGACGATTCGCCGACGACGATACCCGCCATAAAAGCGCCTAAAGCGAGCGAGATGCCGAAAAGTTCCGCCGCTCCGAGCGCCGTGCCGAGAGCAATCGCCAGTATAGCCAGAACAAACAGCTCACGGGATCGAGTATGGGCGATCCTGAGCAGCAACCAGGGGATCAGCTTCTGGCCGACGAACAACAGAAGCACTACGAACAAAGCCGCTTTCATCAGGGTCACGCCAAGATTCTTCCAGTCGAACACGTCAGTGGAGTGTGCCAGGGCCGGCATCAAAATCAAGATCAACACCGTTGCCAGATCTTCCAGGATCAACCAGCCGACCGCTGCCTGGCCGTGGGGCGTGTTCAGCAAGCCATTGTCCATCAGACCGCGAAGCAGGACTACCGTGCTGGCGATGGAAATCGCCAGGCCCAGAATCAAACCGCTTGCTGACGACCAGCCCCATACCTGGCTGAGGCCAAAGCCCATCAGTGTGGTAAGCGCCATCTGGCCCAGGGCACCGGGAATCGCAATGCTCCGCACCTTCCAGAGGTCACTGAGAGAGAAATGCAAGCCGACACCGAACATAAGGAAGATCACCCCTAATTCGGCCAACTGGCTGAGCGTCTCCATATCACCGACAAATCCAGGAGTAAACGGGCCGATTGCAATTCCTGCCAGCATATAGCCGATAATGGTGGGCAGGCCTACATGGCGGGCGATAAGCCCGCCGATGAAAGCTGCCACCAGTGCCACAGCAATATTGATCAACAATGGCAATTCATGCATTATCTTCTCCTGCGAAAGACTTTGTAGCCGATCTTCGGCAAAGGCGTGTCAGCCTTCAGGTGGCAGTCATCGACAAGCGAAAACGTTTTTTTTCTTATAATCATCCGACCTGTTTTGGGAAATTCCTGATATACGCTGATAGAAAAACGAAAGAGCAACTGAGATCTTTTCTGTTTACCGGAAATCCCGAGCTGCCCTGTTTCCAAGAATAGTCTATTGTGCCAGCAGCGCACGGAGAATGTAAAGCACCTCTGTAAACAAATTTTCGTATAGGTATGGAGATCCGTGATCAGAAGAAGAGCTGGACTCCGGTTTCCACCCGAGTGACGAAAAGAGTGCGTCTCCTGTCCGAAAGCATGCCTTATGTCCGATACGGTTTTCCTCCGTTTTCCTGATAGTGCCGCCTTACTACCATTGCCCTGACATCTTTCTCCATAAGACGGTAGCAACACTTATCAGTAACTAATGAGGTCATAAGTAAGAACTCACACATGTCATTCCCGCAAGCAAAGCGGAGCCTGTCCCTGCCTGCCAGGGATCGCGGGAATCCTTCTGAAAACAAAGAAAGATTCCGGTCAAGCCGGAATGACAGAC
>JADLDZ010000106.1 GCA_020846375.1 Nitrospirales bacterium
ACCGAGGTGCACTCGCGCCTTTCCGGGTATTTCAATGTATACAACTCCCTCGCCGCTGCCGCCGCCGCCCATGTCGCCGGATTTCATCCGGAGGAGATACGCCGCGGCCTGGAGGCCTTCGGGGGCGCAAAAATGAGATTCGAGGTCAGGAAATGCAGGGGAGTGACGGTTCTGAACGATTCGTATAACGCGAACCCCTCTTCCATGGAGGCGTCGGTGCGGGAATTGGTGCGGAGGATCTCCCCGCGGGGCGGGAACAGTGCGCCGGGGAGGGCGATCGCTGTCCTGGGGGATATGCTGGAGCTGGGCGAATATGCGGTCAGCTCGCACAGGGAACTGGGACGGAAGCTCTCGCACGAGCCCGTGGATATCTTCATCGGGGTCGGGCCGCTGATGGCTTTGGCGGTGGAGGAGTTCGGGGAGAGGGGAGTCCTTACGGCTACTTCCCGTGAGGCGGGGGAGGAGCTGGCAAAAAGGGCGCGCGAGGGAGATATCGTGCTGATAAAGGGGTCACGCGGGATGAGAATGGAAGCGGCCCTCGCAGTGTTGGATGAAGGGGTTCCCGCAATGCCCGGCCGTCCTTCAGCCGGACAGAGAGAGGGGGAGTAGAGATGCTGTTCGAGATCCTGTATCGTCTTCATGCGTATTTCTCTCCCCTGAACGTGTTCCGCTACATTACCTTCAGGACGGCCCTGGCGGCGCTCACCTCGCTCATCATCTCCCTGGTCATCGCGCCTCCCCTCATCAGGTGGCTTAAAAAAATCAGCATGACCCAGCAGATACGGGACGACGGTCCGAAGACCCATCTCTCGAAGGCGGGGACGCCGACCATGGGGGGCATCATCATTCTCGCGTCCATCGCGCTCTCCATGCTGCTGTGGGGCAATTTCACCAATGTATACATATGGGTGATGCTGGTCTCCCTGCTCGGCTTCGGCGCCATCGGGTTCGCGGACGACTACCTGAAGGCGGTAAAGAAGAACCCCAGGGGGCTGCGGGCATGCTACAAGTTCGGGGCCCAGTTGTTCCTCGCCTTTGTTATCGGGCTCTTCCTCTATGCAAACCCCCATGATCCCTACAGTACGGTGCTGAGCATCCCCTTCTTCAAGAAGTGGCTCTTCGACCTCGGCATGTTCTACATCCCTTTCTCCGTTTTCGTCATTGTGGGCTCTTCCAATGCGGTAAACCTCACCGACGGCATCGACGGACTTGCCATCGGGCTGGTGGCGGTGGCGACCATCGCGAACGTGGCACTCGTCTATGTGTCCGGGCATGCACAGTTCGCACGGTATCTGCAGGTCCTCTACCTGCCGGGAATCGGAGAGCTGACGGTGTTCTGCGGCGCCATGCTGGGCGCCGCCCTCGGGTTCCTGTGGTTCAATTCGTATCCCGCGGAGGTGTTCATGGGCGATGTGGGCTCTCTGGGCCTGGGAGGCGCACTGGGGACCCTCGCCGTGGTGACCAAACACGAGATCGTGCTGATGGTGGTCGGCGGGATCTTCGTGATCGAGACTGTTTCCGTCGTCCTGCAGGTCGCCTCTTTCAAACTGACCGGCAAGAGGATTTTTAAAATGGCACCCCTGCACCATCATTTTGAGCTGAAGGGGTGGCAGGAACCGAAAGTGATTGTCCGCTTCTGGATAGTCGGCATAGTACTTGCGTTATTCAGTCTTGCATCTTTAAAATTGAGATGACAAAAAATAAGGAGTTGACCATGAGCCAAAGCAGCACTCTGTCGTCAGTCGACCGCCGCTTCCCGTTTATCAGAAAACTCCTTTTCCCGGTTATTTTTTTTACACTTGCCCTGCAGGGAGTACCGCTCCCCTCCTCTGCCGACGAAATTGCCGGCCGGGCCGCCGTGGTCATCGACAGCGCCACCGAAAAGATACTGTATGCGAAGAATCCCAACTGGAAGCTTCCCCCTGCCAGTACGACGAAGCTGGTTACTGCCATGGTGGCCCTCGACAGGCTCAGCCCCGACGCGGTCATTACCATAAGCTCGAACGCGGCGAACACCCCTTCGGTGAGCCCGCACCTGAGGCCGGGGGAGAGATTTTTCATGAGGGATCTCCTGGACCTCGCCCTGATGCGGTCCGTCAACGGCGCCGCCGTGGCCCTTGCCGAGGCGGCTGCGGGGTCCGAGGCGGCCTTTGTCCCCCTCATGAACGACAAAGCCATGCGTCTGGGCGCTGAAAACACCCGTTTTATCAATGCTTCGGGACTCCCCGGGCCTGGTCAGCACATTACCGCTTTTGATCTGGCGAAGGTGATGAAAGAGTCCCTCCACTACCCCCTGCTTCAGGAAAGCCTCGGTGTGAAGACGAAGGAGATCCGCTCCCTGGAGGGAAGGCGTCTCCTCGTAAAGAATACCAACCAACTCCTCGGGATGGATAACGACTGCATCGGCGGCAAGACCGGCTATACGAGGGCGGCCCGCCATTGCTTTGTCTCCGCCTGGAAGAAGGAGCAGTCAACCCTGATAACCGCTGTCCTGGGCGAATCCATCAGGGACAATCTATGGGAAGATTCCACCGCGCTTTTGGCAAAAGGGTACGATATCCTGGCCCAGAAGGCGGAGCCGATGATTTACTTCACCCGCAGTAATGAAAAGCCCATCGTCCTCGCTTCCCACAAGGGCGGGAAAAAATCCTCCCGGCACAAGCTCGTAAAGAGCAAGCAGAGGAAATCCGACAGCCGTACGAAGCTGGCAAAGGGGAAGGGTGATAGGAGAGATAAGGCGATCAAGGCTTCCTACAAGACCGAAAAGAAATCCTCCCGGCACAAGCTCGTAAAGAGCAAGAGCAAACAGAGGAAATCCGACAGCCGCGCGAAGCTGACGAAGGGGAAGGGTGATAGGAGAGATAAGGCGGTCAAGGCAGTGGAAAAGAGAAACAAGAGGGAAAAAGGCGGACGGGTGAGAGTTGCCGAGAAAGGGAAAAAACTTCCGGCAAGAGACGATCTGTCATGACGCATCGCGTCGCCGGTATCGCCTCCGGTGTATGGCTTCCAGAGCCGGACAGGAGCCGCACTGCCTTCCGGCGGAGAGGCGTATGGAGGAGCTAAAGGGAAAGGCGGTCACGGTCCTGGGTCTCGCCCGGAGCGGCGTGGGCGCGGCCCGGCTGCTTGAGCGGCTTGGCGCCCATGTCACGGTGAACGACAGAAAGAGTCCGCAGGAGCTCGATCCGTATCTCGCCCGGCTCGGGCCCGGGATACGGCATGTCCTCGGCGGGCATCCGCCGGAACTTTTTGAAGAGCCCTCCTTGATTGTGGTGAGCCCCGGGGTGCCTCTCACCATCGCTCCCCTGAAGAGGGCGATGGAGAAGGGAGTGAAGATCATCGGGGAGCTGGAACTGGCCTATCAGGCGGTGGCACAGGGGCTGTTCCCCATGGTCTGCGAAGGGGACCGGATTCCGGCCTTTCTTGCGGTGACCGGGGCAAACGGAAAATCGACCACTACCACCCTCCTCTATGAGATGCTGAAGGAGAACGGGACCGGCGTCATGGTGGGCGGGAACATCGGGAATGCACTGACGGAGGAACTCCTGAAGGCGGAGGAGACCGCCTGCCGGACATCCCCGGGCATCGGCTCCATTGTAGCCGAAATATCCAGCTTTCAACTCGAGACCATCGATACGTTCAGACCCCGGGGAGCTGCGATCCTGAATATCACGCCCGATCATCTCGACCGGTACCACTCCATGCAGGAGTACATCGATGCGAAATGCAGGATTTTCGAGAACCAGGAAGCGGACGATTTTCTCGTGCTCAATGCCGACGACCCTGTCACCGCGATGCTGGAACCGGAAAGACTCAGGGGGCGGGAAAAGGGTCTGCGTGTCTTCTTCTTCAGCAGAAGGCGGGAGGTCAGCGGGGCATATTACCGGGAGGGCCTGATCCGCTTTGCCCTGCCGGAGCGTGCACAGGTTTCCCCTTCTTTCACCCTCGATCCCGCCTCCTTCCGGATACGGGGCGTCCACAATATCGAGAACGCCATGGCGGCTTCCCTCATGGCCCTGCTGTCGGGGTGCAGCGAGGATGCGGTGCGCAGGGTCCTCACCGTCTTCCCGGGGCTGGAGCACCGGCTCGAGTTTGTCCGTGAGCGGAACGGCGTGCAGTTCATCAACGATTCCAAAGGCACCAACGTGGGGGCGGTGATCAAGTCCCTCGAGAGCTTTTCCTCCCCGGTCGTGCTCATTGCGGGGGGCAGGGACAAGGACGGCGATTTCACTCTCCTCCGGCCCCTGATCGAGGAGAAGGTGAAGGCCCTTGTGCTTATCGGGGAGGCCCGGGAGAAGATACGGAAGGCAGTGAACGGGGGCAGGGAGGTCTTCATGACGGACGACTTCGGAGCCGCGGTGCGGAAGGCGCGCGACCTTGCGGCGCCGGGAGACGTCGTACTGCTCTCCCCGGCCTGCGCCAGCTTCGATATGTTCAGGGACTTCGAGGACCGTGGAAGACAGTTCAGGAAAATAGTGGAAGAATTATGAAGCGGTCATACGATACGTGGCTCCTGCTCATCCTGCTCCTGCTCATCCTGCTGGGGCTGACCGCCGTGTACAGTTCCACCTCCGTCATCTCTCCCGATCTGATCGAGAAGTACCGGAGAAAAGGGGTTGCGCTGAGCCAGTTCGGCTTTATCAGGAAACAGCTCTTTACGGTGCTCATCGGCATCGCCGCCCTGTTCGCCGCCTATAAGGTTCCGCTGGAGACCCTGAAGAGGCTGGCTATTCCCCTGCTCGTGCTCTCTCTCCTCTGCCTGGGGCTGGTCTTCACCCCCCTTGGCATCACTGCGGGCGGGGCGCGGAGGTGGATACGGGTCTGGCCTTCCACCTTTCAACCTTCAGAGGTGGTAAAATTGTCGATGGTGATTTTCCTCGCCTGGTATACGAGCCGGCCGGGCTTCCGGGGGGATGCCTTGAAATCCTTCGCACAGCCCATAGCCGTCATGGGTGTCTTCCAGGTCATCTTTCTGAAACAGCCTGATTTCGGGGCAGCCATGAGCCTTGCACTCCTTACCGTTGCGATGCTCTATCTCGCGGGCATTCACTGGAAGTTCCTCCTCGCCCTGGGGGCGCTCGGCATCCCGGTGGTCATCAAGCTCATCTCGGAGCCGTACCGGTGGAAGCGGGTCGTGGCGTTCCTGGATCCCTGGAAGGATTCCCAGGGGAGCGGCTTTCAGCTTGTCCAGTCTTTCATCGCCCTGGGGAGCGGCGGGCTCACCGGAGTGGGACTGGGAGAGGGGAAGCAGAAGCTCTTTTTTCTCCCTGAGGTGCATACCGACTTCATTTTCTCGATGATCGGCGAGGAGTTGGGTTTTGTCGGGGCCGCCCTGGTTGCCCTCCTGTTCTGTTCGCTCTTCCTGAGGGGCATACAGATCGCCTGGAAAGCGGAGGCGTCCCCTTTCTCCTGCAACCTTGCCTACGGCGTGTCCCTGATGATCGCTATTCAGGCCATCATGAATTTTGCGGTGGTAACGGGCATGGTGCCCACCAAGGGGCTTCCCCTTCCGTTTATCAGCTACGGGGGGTCTTCGATGATCGTCAACATGATGGCGGTGGGGCTGCTGCTGAATGTTTCAAGGGGGAGGACAGCCGTGGAAATGCTCCCGGGCAGCGTCTCCGGAAGGCAGGCGCATCCTTCCCGCGAGCCCCGGAATGCTGCTGCGGGCACCCTCCGTCCCGCGCGATGGCAGAGGGGCTACGGGTACAGCCGGTACAGGAGATAAAAGACAGAGATAAGACAGAGTAAAGCAGAATGAGACGGAAAAAACAGAGATAGAACAGAATAAGAAAGAAAAAACAGGAAACTGCTGTTTCTTTTTTTTCTGTCTTTATTCTGTCGTTCTCTGCCTCACCCTGTCTTTCTCTGTCGTATTCTGCCGTTAAGGATGGTTATGCAGCAGAAATCGGCGGTAAAAGTAATAATAGCCGGGGGGGGGACCGGCGGACATCTTTTTCCGGGTATTGCCACCGCGGAAGAGCTCAGGGAGAGGGGTGTCGCGCGCGAGATCGTCTTTGTCGGCACCGAGCATGGGATCGAGGCGAGGGTAATCCCCCGGGAGGGCTACCCCCTTCGTTTTATACGGGCGGAGGGCCTGGTGGGGAGGTCTTTCGCAAAAAAGGTGCGGGCGCTTTTTCTCTTCCTTCTCTCCCTGTATGATTCCCGCCGTATTCTGCGCTCGGTGAGGCCGGGCATCGTCATCGGGG
>JADLDZ010000107.1 GCA_020846375.1 Nitrospirales bacterium
GTTGGCAGAAAGGGTGGAGAACGAGGAGAACCTGAATGCCCTCTACCTCATGACCTATGCGGACATGTCCGCTGTCAACCCTCATTTCTGGACGGAATGGAAGGCATACCTTTTCCACAACATCTACCTCAGGACAAAGGAGCACCTGCAGGGGAACGGGAGGCGGCTTTGCAGTTCCTACGATAGAAAGCTGGAAGAGTTTATCGGGAATATGCCGGAACGGTATCGGATCTCCTCCACCGACGAGGCCATCTACTCCGACTCCCTCCTTGCGGAGCGGGCAGAGAGGGAGGGGGTGGCCCTCGCCCTCCGGGAGAGCCATGATAGTGCGGCGGAGATCACCATCTCCGCCGCGAATATGCCGGGCCTGTTCTCCCGGATTGTCGGGATAGTGAGCCGGAACGGCCTCAACATCCGCCGGGCACGGCTGTATACCGGTAAAAAAGGGGTGGTGGTGGACAAGATCATTATCTCGAACTGGAGAGAGGTGTGGTGGCAGGGTATTGAGGAAAAGGTGAAAGGCGACCTGAAAGAGGCGATCCTCTCCCGTACGGACACTCCGCCTTTCGGGGGAAGGAGACACCGTTCCCTCCCTGACAGGCGCTTCGAGCGCTTTATCGAGATCGACAACGAGACATCCCGCGATTACACGATCATCGAGCTTCTCTTACCGGACAGAATCGGTTTGTTATATGATATAGCGACATGCCTGTACGGGCATGAAACAGATATAGTTTCGGCGATCATCAACACGGAGGACGGAATAGCGCAGGATGTCTTCTATGTCCAGCATGAAGGACAAAAACTGGGAACAGAAGCGAGCCTCGACATCCTTGCCTCACTAAGAGAAGCGGAGATTATCCCCGGATGAATCGCACTTTCACGGACTTTCCGCCTGTTTTGCAAACTGTTACATGAAGAAAAGAGTCATCGGTACCATCATAGCGGTTTTTCTGTTGGGGCTCCTCCTGTACCTGTCACGCGGCCCGAATATCTCCAATACCCTCAAGAAAGCGATTCTTCCTGAACTGGAGCAGACAACCGGGAAGAGGTTTATCGCGCAAAAAATATACATCAACCTGTTTCCCCTTTTCATCGAAATGAAGGGGGTGAAAGCCTTCGAGGAGAACGGGGAGAAGTTTCTCGATGTGCAGCGGGTGAAAGGGTACATAGGCTTTGCGGGGCTGTTCCGCAAAGAGATGGAGATCAGAAGACTCCTCATCAAAGAGCCTGAACTCTCGACGGACAGGGTAAAACTGGAGGAGCTTATCCGGAATATCAGGAAACGCCTTGCAGAAGATTCGAAGATGCCCTTCAAGGTGGCGGTGAAATCCGTGGAGGTGGAAAAAGGAGGTCTCCTGTTCCGCGAGGGGGACGCTTTGCTTACGGTGAGAGGGCTTCATGCCGAGCTTGCCGCTTCAACCCCCCTGCGGGTCCGAGTCTCCCTGAAGAGCTTCGAGGTCGAGAAAATGGGTCTGACAGGGGTAACAGGAGGTCTCGATGCCTTTTTCCTCATCAGGAACGGACACCTGGAACTGAAAAAATTGAGGGTCCGTTCGAACCGGTCGGAAATAAGTGCGGAAGGAGAGGGAGACCTGGGAAAGAGGAGCGGTTTGTTCAGGACGAATGCCCGCCTTTTCATCACGTCCGTAAAAACGATCTTCGGATTGAAGAACAGAGGAGAGGGAGAGGTATCTGCAACGGGATCCCTCAGGCTCGACGGACTGAAAGAAGGATTCGGCAGGGTGTTCCTCGATCTGAAACTGCAGGGAGATCTGTACCTCGAGACCCTGATGGAGTTGCTCAGGGTGAAAGAACCCCTGCGGGGGTATCTGAAAGTGAAGGGGACGCTGCGCGGATACCTGAACGATCTCACCGGTTCCGGCGATGCCGAACTGGAAAAAGGCGCTCTTTTCGGGGTGGAGCTGGACAGGCTCCGCTGCAAGATCGCCTACAAGGACGGAGCCATGCGCTTTACCGATGGGAACGCCCGGCTCTATAACGGATCCGCCCGTGCCGAAGCAATGATCAGTCTTCCTGTCGTCAATCACTATACGATGGACATCAAAGTGAAAGACGTGGACAGCAAGGGCATATTCACGCTGATCAGATGGGACCCCGGGATCCCCGATGGAAAGGTAAGCGGAGAGCTCGCCTCTTCCGGCAGCGCGTTCCAACCCTCCGGACATTTTTCTTACCGGACCGGCGGCCGCAGCAGGAGCCAGGGCATTGAGAAGAAAAAGGACATCCTCGACAGGGTAGAGTCTGTCGGGGGGGACTTTTCTCTGAAGGAGCACATCATCCATTTGGGAGGGCTTTCCATCGTCTCTCCGGCATCCCGCATCACCGCAGAAGGGGATGTCGATCTGGGGCAAGGCATCCTGTCTTTTGCCGGAAAGGGGAGAACGGAGGAAGTGCAGGACCTTTCCTCCCCCTACTTTACCTCATTGTCGGGACAGGGCGACATTTCGTGCACCGTCACCGGTACTCTGGCCGACCCGGAGCTTGATCTGAGGGTGTCCTTGCACAGGGCCTCCTTCTCCACCGGCGGCCTCGGCATCCCCGAGGTACTGTATGACAGAACTTTTCTTTTCGACTCCGTGGACTCTCATTTCGTTTACCGGAAAAATCTCCTTTCGGTCCGTACTCTTTCCGCCCGTGCCGGCAAGGAGGAGTATGGCGCATCAGGAAGTGTCTTTTTCAGAAAGGCGAAGGAATTGTTCGATATGAGGTCCCCCGATCTTGACCTCCTCGTCTATGGGAAAAGGCTCGACATAGGGAGGCTTGCCGCTACTTTCCGTGAGGGACCGCCACTCAGGGGGGATATCCATACCACTTTCCGACTCTCCGGCACTCCTTCTGACCTCCGGGCCATGGGTGATTTCCAGGGCAGTTCCCTTGTCTTCGGGGGAGGATATCCCCTTGATTCCATGGCAGGAAAGGTTTTATATGCGAACAGGCTCTTTTCCTTTTCCTCTGTCCACGCTCGAAAGGGCGAGTCCTCCCTCAGTGCACGGGGAACCCTCTCTCTCGACAGGGAATTTACTCTGTGGGCCGAAGGGAGGAAGATCTCCGCCCGGGATGTGCTCCCCGCCTCTCTGAGGGAGAAGATCTCCTCACAAAGGCAAGGGGCCCCTGCGGCAAGCCTTCTGGGCACTCTCTCCTTCAGTAATCTGGAGATAAGAGGGGAGGGGAGCCTCGCCGATCCCTCCCTCCATATGAAAGGTGATATGTATGGCGATCTGTACCAGGGACATTCGTTGGGAAAGGGAACCGTTGAAGCTGCCCTGAAAGGAAGGGAGGCGACTGCATCCGCCTCTTTCCTGGACAGCAAGCTCGTCATGAAAGGGAAAGCGGTTCTTGAGGGAAA
>JADLDZ010000108.1 GCA_020846375.1 Nitrospirales bacterium
GAGCGAGGGCGAGTTCGGCGTCCTTCCGGGACACGTGCCGTTCATTACCACCCTGACCATAGGGACTCTCATCCTGAGGAAGGAGGGGAAGATCTCCTACGTGTTCGTCAACTCCGGATATGCCGAGGTGACGTCCGACCGGGTCGTTGTTCTGGCGGACAGCGCGGAAAGGGCCGAGGAGATCGATCTGGAAAGGGCCATGACCGCAAAAAAACGTGCGGAAGAGAGGCTGAAGCAGGCGGAAAAGGTCGATTTCGTACGGGCGCAGGCAGCGGTCGAAAGGGCGACCATACGAATACAGATAGCGGGAAAAAGATAGAGAGCGCCAAGAGAGCTGGATTCATGAATGCAGAAGGGCCGGATGTTCCGGCCCTTTTTTTGTCTTCTCCCGGCCGAAAAGAACCCGAGGTGAGGTTGCGGTGTGCTGATGCCTTTTCAGGACTATTTCAGGGTGAACTTTCTGCTGAAAAAATATTGATATAAAGTGTGGAGATCCTATATAATTCGACTGCTAAAATTCATGCTGCACGGAGAAACCGGGGGAGGTGTGCGTATGGTGCTGTCCCGCTTGAAGAATCTTTCCGTCAAAGGGAAGATCCTGTTGCCCGTTATTGCCGTCATGCTGTTTTCAGGCATTGTGTACAGTGTAGTGATGGGAACGAAGGCGACCGACGTCTCGATGGAACAGAGTAAGAGGGATCTGACCACCCTGTCGGAAACATCCTTCGCCATCTTTACGGAATATATGTCGAGCGGCACCATGGAGTCGAGCAAGGCAGGCTTTCTCGATCATATGAACAAGATGCTCCCGATGCGGCTCATATGGGGAGAAGCGCTGGATCAGCAGTACGGAAAGCGGGCTCCCGGGGCTTATGCCAAGGACGATCTGGAACGGGAAGTCTTCATAACAAGGAAGCCTGCTTTCCGCATCGAGAAGATCAAGGGGGAGGACCACATCCGGGGCATATTCCCCTATATCAACTCCTCCAATTACATGGGGAAGAACTGCATCACATGTCATAGTGTCGGGGCGAAGGAGGGGGATGTGCTCGGCGCCCTCAGTGTCGCCCGGTCCCTCAAGGATACGGAGGCTGCGATTTCCCAGACGAAAATCTTCATCATCGTGGTAACCGTTGTCCTGTCCCTTCTTACTGTCGCCATCATGTACTTTATTACGAAAACCTTTATTGTCTCGCCGCTGGAGGAAGTGTCCTTTTTCATCGACAGGGCTGCAAACAAGGATTTCAGCCACCGGCTCCCGGTGAAATACGACGATGACATAGGGATAATGGGGAAATCGGTGATAAAAATGACGGGTGCCATCGCCACCGCCATGAAAGAGGTATCGAAGGCTTCGACCGAACTCGCCCGGAACGCTGCGACGCTGAACAACGCCATCAGGGAGACCTCGGAGGGGACCAACAAGCAGGCCCAGCAGGCGGCCCAAATCGCCACGGCGGCGGAGCAGATGTCCCAGACGGTCACCGAGATAGCGAAAAACAGCCTCAGGGCTTCCGAATCCTCCAATGAGGCCATGAACGTAGCGCAGGAGGGCAAGGCGGTGGTAAGCCGGTCCGTAGACAAGATACATTCCGCGGGGGGCGCCACCCGTGAGCTCTCTTCCATGATCGCGCGGCTGAACACCAGCGTCGTCGAAATAGGAGAGATCGTTTCGGTCATCAAGGACATTGCCGACCAGACAAACCTCCTCGCCCTGAATGCGGCCATCGAGGCGGCCCGCGCCGGGGAGCAGGGACGCGGCTTCGCGGTGGTCGCCGACGAGGTGAGGAAGCTTGCGGAACGAACCATGAAAGCCACCACCGAGATTTCCCAGCGGATCTCCGTGGTCCAGAACGATTCGGAGCAGACCTCCCACTCTATGGAAAGCTCGCTGAAGCACGTGACCGAGAGCATCGATTTCATGGAGACGGCGAGAGGGTCCCTGGACCGGATCGTGAGCTCCGTGCAGCGGGCGACCGATGAAGTTTCCCAGATTGCCACCTCTGTTGAGGAGCAGTCCGCCGCTTCCGAGGAGATCGCCCGGAATATCGAGGATATCTCCACTATTGCCCGCACAACCCAGGAGGCTACCGGGAATCTTCAGACGATCTTCGAAAGGCTGAACGGCCTCGCGCAGGCGCTCCAGGGCATGGTGCAGGATATCAAGTTCCTGGAAAAAAACAGGCCATAGGCGTCCCCTATTTTTTCGCTGATGCTGCAGCGGAGGAAGCCAGCAGCGCTATATTGATCGCTATGATGACGAAAACCGCTGTCACCACCGCGTATCCCACTGCCGCCCACCCGCTGCGTCCGCTGAATTCGCTGGTAATGGTCAGGACGCTCCCTCCGGTCGCCAGCAGGATAAAGAGTGCGATGAGAAGATTCGTGACCCGATTGGTACTTCCCGTCGATGTCATTGCATTCACCCCCTTCGTTGAAAACATTCCCGGTACGTTATCAGAAAACGGAGGGAAGCGCAATATGCCCCGCGGGAGGGGGACGCTCCCTCGCTGCTCCGGGGACGGGAACGCTGCCGCCTTACCATAAACTACAAAAGAGTTATCACAGGATACCTATCCTGCCGACGCTATTCATTTCAATCGGGCCTGGTGATCACCCCACAGGCGATGCGCGCACCGGAACTCCCCGAGGGGTCTGTCATTTCGTCATCGGGACCCGCATGAATGACGAGGGAGGTGCCGCCGGGCTGAAAAAGAGAGTCCTTCCCTTCTTGCAGGGTGACATTCTTCGTCGTGAAGGTGACCTCCACGCTCTCCTCCTGCCCGACCACGAGATTGGGCAGGTCCCCAGCATGCATTCCTTCCGGATTCTTCATCCCGTGCTCCTTGCCCTCGGGGTTGAAGTGTCCTCCCGCCGACTTGAAATCAGGAGGCTCGCAGGTGCCCGCCTGATGGACATGGAGCCCGTGGGAGCCTTTCGGAATCGGGGAAAGCTTCAGATAGATCCTGACGCCCTCCTGCACGCCGGGCGTTTCGGTGAAGTAGACCGTGCCGATCTTCTTCCCCTGAGTGTTGTACATCTCCGCCTTTGCCCTCAGGGGACTTTCTGCATGGGCAAGAGAGCCGTACAGGAGCAGAACCGCCGCAAGACAGAGTACCTTCTTTCGCATAGGAGTCTCCTTTTGCATTTTTCCTTTGATCTCAAGAGTATCGCTTCTCTCATCATAGTGCAAAACCGGAGGGAAGTAAAGGCCTGCCGCCGCAGCAGCGGGGAGACGGAGAAGCGGAAAAAGGAGAGGGAGAGGAAAGACGGAAGCGAGAAGGGCGGGCTTCACGATTTCTTCATAATGAGTACGGTACAATAGAGAAAGCTGATCTGAAGCGGAGGAGCGATGGACAAAAAGAGAGTTTCCCTTTTCGTGGCCCTTTTCGTGGGAGCACTGATAGTGCTGGCCGGCTGCAGCGCGGAGAAATACGGCAGGGGCATCGATGCCGGCGCACCGGTGATTATGGTCAAGGATATCATGCTCAAGCCGGAGCTGCAGGGCAGGGATGTCACCATTGTGGGGAGGATCTCCTCGCAGTGCCAGTCGAACGGCTGCTGGTTCTTCCTCCAGGATGATACGGGTCAGGTGTTCGTAAACCTTCAGCCTGAAAACTTTGTCCTCCCCTCCCGGATGGGCAAGAGGGTGCGGGTGACCGGGACCGTCACCACTGACCAGCAGGGGTACCAGATCATCGCCCGCGGGGTTGAAGTGAAGTGATGGGCTTCCTGAAGCTGGCGATCAGGAACCTCCAGCGCCACCGGACGCGCAGCATTCTCACCCTCTTCGGCATCGCCGCGTCGGTGGCGGTGCTCTTCTCCATCCTCTCCTTTAACAGGGGATTCGACAGGGGCCTTGCACGGGAGCTTGACAGAACGGGTATTCACTTCATGGTGGTGCCCTCGGGTTGCGCCCATGAAGTCGCCTCACTGGTGCTCCATGGGGCGGTCATTCCCAAGTATCTCGATACCGCGGTGCGGGAGAAAATCGACAAGCTGGAGGGGATTGCCCTTGTCTCTCCCCTTCTCGTGGCCCAACTGCCCAATCCGGAAAAGGGGAGAATTGATCTCGTCTACGGGGTCGAGATGTCGGCCCTTACCGCCCTCAAGCCCGCATGGGAAGTGGACGGGGAGATCCCGCGGAGCGACGATGAAATCCTTCTGGGGTCGGAGGTGGCGGCGCACGGAGGTATCAGGAAGGGGGCGACAGTGACCTATCCCCAGGGCACATTCAGGGTCTCGGGGGTCGTAAAGAAGACGGGAAGTCAGGATGACGCCTTCATCTACATGTCCCTCGCAAAGGCCCAGTCCCTCCTGAAAAAGCCCTCGGGAGCCACCGCGATCGGGGTAAAGGTGAAGAACCCCGAGATGCTTCCGCAGATCACCGATGCGCTGACCCGGGAGGTCCCCGGAATCCAGATCGTCACCATGAGCCAGGTGATGAACAGCATCTCGAATCTCGCCGCATCCGCCAGGGTATTGAGCCTCTCCATCGCCCTCGTCACTGTTTTCATCAGTGCGGTGGGGGTGATGAATTCGATCCTCATGGCGGTTTTCGAGCGCACCCAGGAGATCGGGATGATGCGTGCCGTCGGCGCATCCCGGGGGGATATCTTCAGGATAGTCCTCAAGGAAACCTCTCTCCTTACCCTCTCGGGCGGCAGCGTGGGGATCCTCCTCTCCCTCGTGGGGACCGGTGTCATAGAGGCTTTCGTCAGAAAAGTGATGCCCTATGTTCCGGGTGGAGACATGGTGAAATTCGAGCCGGCGCTTGCACTGGCGAGTCTTGCCTTCAGTCTCGCCATCGGCATCCTTGCGGGGCTCTACCCTGCATGGAAGGCATCCACCATCAATCCGGTGGAGGCGATAAAGGGATGATACGGCTGCAGGGGATCGAAAAGGTGTACCGGAGAGGGGCGGAGGACGTGCATGCCTTGCAGGGGGTCGATCTGCACATCGCGCAGGGGGAGTTCGTTTCGATCGTGGGGCCGTCCGGGGCGGGCAAGACGACGCTGCTCCATATCCTCGGCTGCCTCGACTCCCCCTCGCGGGGGTCGATGATCCTTGACGAAATCGAGGTGGACCGCATGCATGAGTCCGAGCGGGTGGAGGTGAGGCGGAAGAAGATCGGCTTCATTTTCCAGCAGTTCTACCTGATACCGGGCATGTCCGTTTTCGACAATGTCTCGCTTCCCCTGCTCTTCAGCAAGAAGGGGATAGAACGGTCGCATATCGAATCGCTGATCGGGCGTGTCGGTCTCGGGGAGAGGCTCCGCCATGTACCGGGCCAGCTCAGCGGGGGGGAGATGCAGCGGGTGGCCATCGCGCGCGCATTGGTGAACAGCCCCGAGATCATCCTTGCCGACGAGCCCACCGGGAATCTCGATACGGAAAACAGCGAGAAGATCTTCCAGCTCCTCGCCTCTCTCAATCGGAAGGGTCTTACCGTAATCATGATCACCCACAATACCGATCTGGCCTTCCGGGCCGGCA
>JADLDZ010000109.1 GCA_020846375.1 Nitrospirales bacterium
GGGATGTCCTTTACGGGAGTGTAACATATGCCACCGAAGCCGTTGCTCAGTTTGACACCGGTGAAAAACAGCCCCAAGACGAAACGCTCTACGGTCAGAGCGTCCAGTTCCTCTCCGAAGAAAAGACACAGAGCGTCCCTCGTCTCTTTCAGTATGATGCCTTTTCCCGGGGCGATAGATTCCATACACATACAGTAACCTCCATTATGAACATGCAGGGCATGCCCTGTATAGTTTAACAGGACTGCCGTTCTAGGATGAGCTCTTCAGCAAAACACAGGCCGCGTTTTGCCTGCCAGACAGTCGGACAGGCTGCTTCGAGAGCCTCACACGGTACCTTTTACGCCTTGAACCCATTGATGATACAGGCGGCGATCTCCCAATGGGATTCCGGTGCTGAGCAATCGAGGTATCTTTCATTCTGAAAATATCCATAGGCCGTTTTCCTGCCCGCTGCGAAACGGTTTGGGCATGCCTCACCTTCTCAGCAGAATGCCCCCCTCAAACAGGTCCGACAGGAAATGAATCCGGAACGCATACCCTGAAGTCTCTGTCGACCGGGACGACCCTGGCATTGATCTGGTAGAGCGTCTGCAGGGTGTCCGGAGTGATGGTCTCCTTCGGTCTGCCGTCGGCAATGACGCGTCCATCTCTGAGCATAACGACCCTGCCGGCAGTCAACAGGGCATGGTCGGGAAAGTGCGTTGACATGATGAAGGCCAGGCCGTCGAGCGCAAGACGCGCAACCTGTTCGAGAAGACGGAACTGGTTGCCATAGTCGAGGCCATTTACCGGCTCGTCCATCACGAAAGTATCTGCGCCCTGCGTCAGTGCACGTGCGATGAGAGAGAGCTGGCGCTCTCCGCCGCTCACTTCAGTATACGGCTTGTCCTTGATATGCAGTATCCGGAGCTTCTCCAGCGCATGCAGCGCGAGCTCGCGGTCATGCTTCGAGTAGCGCGAGAAAAAAGTCTTGTGGGGCAGGCGACCCATCAGCACCACCTCCTCGACCGTATAGGCGAAAGACTCCCTGTGGAGCTGAGGCACATACGCAACTCTTTTCGAGAATTCCCTGTGCGTGATATCCCTTAGTGACGCACCTTCGAAACGGACGGTGCCGCTCTTCGGACGGCAGATACCGAGGAGGATCTTCAGAAGAGTGGTCTTGCCGCTTCCGTTGGGTCCGAGAAGAGAGACCACAGAGCCGCGATTGAAAGAGAGGGAAATGTCCCTGAGAACCTCTATTTTCCTGTAGCCGAAACATATATTCTCAAGTTCAAAAAGCTGCATTACTGCCACCCTTTTCGTGCGTTCTTCAGCACAATAGCGAAAAAAGGAATGCCGATAAGAGCGGTGACAATCCCGATAGGTATCTCGAAGGCAAAGGCGAGGCGGGCGATGTCGTCCACTACCACAAGATACGCAGCTCCCACCAGGGCCGAGACCGGAAGGAGGACTTCATTGTTGGGACCGACCAGCATACGGCAGATGTGGGGGATGATCAGTCCTACCCAACCGATCATTCCTCCCACCATGACGGTAAGGCTGCTGATCATTGTGGCGAGGAAGATTACCGTGAGCCTCACCCTCTCCACGTTGATGCCGAGTGATTTTGCCTCTTCCTCGCCCATGCTCAGTGCATTCAGATAGCGTGCATGCACTATCAGGCCGATGATGCCTGCGCCGATAGGAATGGCAATGGTGAATATCGTAGCGCGGTCCGTAACGGAAAGATTTCCCATGAGCCAGTAAACGATAGCAGGCAGCTGATTGTACGGATCGGCGATATATTTCATCAGGGAGACGAGAGAGGTGAAAAGGGCGCCGCTGATGATCCCGCCGAGCACAAGCATGATAGCGGAACGGACACGGTATGCCTTTGCGATGCCCACGGAAGCCCCCACGGCGACAAAGCCGAATACTACCGTGCAGAGTTGCACAACAATCCAGCTCTTCGCACACACCATTCCCAACACCGCCCCGAAGGATGCCCCTGCAAGGACGCCGAGCAGCCCGGGCGAGACGAGGGGATTGACGAACATCGCCTGAAAGGCCGCGCCCGAAATCGAAAGGGCCGCGCCGACAAGTGCGGCCGCCAGGATACGCGGAAGCCTGATGTCGAAGAGAATGTTCTCCAGAAGAGCCTTTTTCTCTCCGGTCAATCCTTGCATACCGAAGAGTTTGTTCCCGATGAAAAGTGCCATTTCGCTGATCGGCACGGGATACTTGCCGAGGCCGAGCGAGACGATGATGCATATGCCGGGCAGGAGCGCAAGGAACGGCAGGGTTCCTCTCTTCATCGGCACAGGACCTCCCGGGCCTCCCGGTCATTCAGTTCAACACCGAGGAAGAGTTTATAGAACTCCTTTGTCTCTTTCACCATGTCTGCGGGAAAGAGGTGTGGGTACAGGGTCGAAGCGAGCCACTTCAGCCCGAGAAGCCGCATGAAGGACGGCGGGCGATCGAACCAGTTGAAGGGAACATACGGAATCAGATAGACCCTCCTGTTCTTCACCGCCCTGATACCCCTCCAGCGCGGGTCATTGAAGATTGCATCATGGAATGATTTTTCTTTTACGAGGATGACTTCCGGGTCGTAAAGGATCACTTGCTCCATTGACACCTTTTCCATGCCGTAGCGGTTCAGTTCCGCACCCTTGTGTACGTTGATTCCTCCGGCAAGCGATATGAGCTCGACATGCGTCGAGTCCGTCCTCTCGGTAAGCAGGCCGTCTGTGCCCTCGGCATAATATACGGTAAGCTTCCGCCCGGCGGGAACCCCGGCCACCGCAGCTTTGACCGTCTTTAAAACGTCAGTCGCGTACCTGTAGAGCTTTTTTGCCCTCTCCTTCCTGTTGAGCACATCACCCATGAAGAGCAAAGCGTCCGGATAGTCCATAAGGGTGTCGAGACGGACATGCACCCAGGGGAGGTGCAGAGCGGTTAAAAGCTCCTCATACTTTTTCTGGATCGCGGAGTCGTTCCACGCCCAGATGAGGACAAAATCAGGCTTGATCTTCAACAACACTTCGGCGTTGAGGGTACGACCCTGCCCTGCCATGCCCCCGATGACCGGCAGCCTTTTGAAGCCTTCCGTCGTATACTTCTTCTCATTGTCCCAGAGAGGGAAGTTCAATCCTGCAACGACGGAGGGGTCGATGGCGTAAAGCAGATACGTGCCGGGTGGTGAAACGGAGACGGCCCTGGTGACGGTATCAGGAAGGACAACTTTCCTCCCGATCATATCGCTGATCTCGCGCGCCTCAACCGAAGCGCAGAAACAGACGAAGAGCAGTGCGATCAAGAGCCGGATCTGCGCCGAAGGACTGATCGGCTTCATTCCTTCTCCCACCAGATCACCGCCCAGCGCACGACCCTCTCGTGCGACATAGTCCAGCGCCCGTTTTGATCCACGAGTTTTTCTTTCAGATAACCGGCCAGCCGCTGCTCCTCTTCCGCGCTCATATCTGCGAACATCCAACGCAGGGAGTTCAACGCCTCTTCATGACTGCCGAAGGTCTTGCTTTCCCTGTTCGTTACAAAAGCGACATTCGCCAGGATGCCCATCTGGTGGAGGAGATTGTATACGTAGAGATAGTCGGGTCCCGTGTTCAGCTCCCTGCCGACAGCCTCGTGCATCCTGCGGTCAAAGGGGCCGTCGCCCACAAGGGCGGAGAGGTAGATCTTCTTGCGTGCAAATCTGTCAAGCTTGTCCAGGGCTGCTCTCAGATCCTCCACGATAAGAGAGCGGGAGGCGATCACCGTATCGTGGGCGACTATGCCGATCCCCTCCCAATCGTCCTCCCATCCGGCAGTGAGGGCAGTGATGTTCGTCAGCACTTCCTTGCTGACCCGCTCTTCCAGAAGCGCTATCATTGCACCGGAGCGGTCCAGGGCGGTGATCCGCCTTACCATTCTGGAAAGCGGCAGCGCAAGGGTGCCTGCACCGCATCCCACATCGAGCACGCTCCAGTGCGACCCAGGCTGCATGATGCCGATGAAGTCAGAGGCATACGGACTCTCTGTCGCATGCTTTGCGAAAGAAGGCGCACGCTTGTTCCAGAAAGCCGAGTCACTCCACTTCCTGCTTCTTTCAGAGCGCGCTTTCTTCCACGCCTCATTCCAGTCGATGCTTTTGATGTCCATTTCACTCGCTCCTGTCCGAAGCAGAATAGTAATCCGCTCCCGCTGCGCATGGCCTGCAGAGGAGTATGCGGTTCATCTTCACCTCTTTCCTGTCCATCACCGCCTCTCCACACGCCTCACATCTGACTCGACTCAGCGGCTTTCCGGGAAAATCGCCGGCCTCCAGGTTGACCGCTACCTCTTTCGTTTCCAACAGTTCGTCGTCCGGCATTGTCCTATAGGCCTGAAGCTGCGCCCTGCTTTCATCTTCAATATCCCGGCAATACGCTCTCGCTTTCTCCCGCGCGTCGTTCCTGGGCCGTACACGCACCGCCCTGCCTGTGCTCAGATTCACAAAAGTCGCCGCCATCTTTCCGTAATCCTTGATCTTCAGGGTGCGTTTGCCCGGCTTGCAACCGGTTACGGTCATGATTGCATCGGTGGCGCAGCGGTCAATTTCAACGAACACCATGATATCCTTCCTTTCATCTCCTTTGGGATCGCGGATGCCGATCTTCCGAAGGCCGACGATCGCCATTCTGACGCCGAGCACCTGCCCGGCGCAGAGATGGCCGTGAAACGCCACCGCCTCTTCCAGTAGTCTTTCAAATTCAGCTTGCCCGTTCGTCATATGTCCTCCGTACATTCAATCGAGTTTATACACTACAGGGAGTATCAGTTCAGCCTTTACCGGCGGTCTGGGAAAAGGCTGCGCTTCCCCGACGGCAGCCACCGCGTTCTCATCAAGGATCTCATGCCCGGAGCTCTCGACGATTCTGACGTGTTCAGTGGTGCCGTCTTCGAGGATAATGAATGCCAGAATTACTTTCCCTGTCAAATGCATTTTTTTTGCCTGCCAGGGATAGCGCAGCCTATTGGTTACAAGGTCACGGATATAGGTGAAGTGCTCTTTGAGATACCTCCTCTGCAAAGACCCGGTGGAGGGGCCGGGCACTCCACCTATTCCACCCATAGACGGTGAGTGAGCCCCGCTTCCATTCCCTCCATTCCCGGTCAGGGCTGCATTGCTTGTTGCGGCTGAGCCCGGTTCCGATAACGTGCCGGCAGCGGGCGCCGCACTTTCCGTTCCGCCGGATGAAGGGGTGGTTGGCATTGTTTCGGAGGCGGAGGCACCTGCCGTTTCTTTAGTGCCGACCGGTTTCTGCAACGGGGATTGCCTTACCCGGAGTGCAGGCCGACCAGCCTGCTTCATAGTGCACCCTTTATCAGATGCGATCGGCTGCTCGAATACATGCCCTATCTCCGTGATAAGCTCAATGCGCATCGGCGCGGCTGTGGTATTCGTGATACGGCTGCCCGCGGCGATCATCACTGCCGCCGCAACTGCATGGGCCGCCAGCGAGAGATGGAGAGCATGGGGCATGTATTCTTTCTTCTCTGTGGGCATGCGTTTCCTTAAAAAGAGTATCGTACATTTACGAAGAAAGTGCGGCCCGGTTCAGGGAAACCCTCGTCGAGCGCATAGTTCTTGTCA
>JADLDZ010000110.1 GCA_020846375.1 Nitrospirales bacterium
AAGAAAAAACGGTAAGCTCAGTGCTGCCAATTAACCCCGTTCGACTTGCATGTGTTAAGCACGCCGCCAGCGTTCGTTCTGAGCCAGGATCAAACTCTCATTAGTTTTCTTCCTGTTAAACTCAAACTCATTGACAGAATCTACCTTTAGTTTTCAAAGAACAAAAAGCTCCACAGTGCCAAAAGCTTTCAAGCTCACTTGCCTGTTATAAGGTACGTTCGCTTGAACCTTACGGCATTGCAGAGTGATCAGCAAACTGCTACAACTCAAAGAACATCAATGTCTTTACTTTACCAAATCCTACCGTTTCTGTCAACCCCTGATAAAGTTTCCAAAAAAACAACAACTTACAGAGAACAGCCTTTGCCTGACTGCAAACGGTATCTTCTGCGCGGTGAGCACGGAAGTGCAAAGCAATGTACGCCGATGATCTCAAAGAACATGTTTCACAATAACAGATTCTTAAATGGAACGTCAACAAACCCGGCTCGGGGCAGAAAGAGGGAAACGCAAAAGGGAAAGAACGCGCTACAGCGGCGCGTTCAGAGAGATCCTCACGAGGTGCCGCTCAAGGGAAGTCAGCGGAAGAGGGATGTCCCGTATCTCGTACCGGGCAGACGCAGGCAGATCCTTCAACTCCTCAGAAAGCCTGGGGCCTTTGCTAGCAAGAAGGAACCCGCCTTTCTTTACGACATGCCCCGCCTTTTTGATAAAATCCCCTAAGGTGAAGAGAGCTCTGGTAACCGCCATATCGAAAGAGCGGTCCCGCATCTCTTCCACCCGGGCACTGACAATTTCTACATTGTCGAGGGTAAGCACTCTTTTAAGATGCTTGAGGAACGCTGTTTTCTTCCGGGATGGCTCTATGAGAACTACGGTCAGTTCCGGCCGGACAGCCGCCAGCGGCACTCCCGGAAAGCCGGCACCGCTGCCCACATCGGCAAGACTCCCGCTCCCTTCCGGGATGAAGGTGAGGTAAAGAAGCGAGTCGAGGAAATGTTTGGTGATGATATCCCTGTCGCTCTCCAGGCCGGTGAGGTTATAGGCGCGGTTCCATCGCTTCAATTCCTGAAGGTACGTAGAAAAGAGGGGGACCAGGGAATCCGCAGAACAGATACCCGGTTTCGGCCCCAGCGTGCGGAGGCCCTCCGTCAGGAGTTGCCGGACCGTCTCCATTGCCTCTCCACCGCTACGAGCAGGACCGCTACTGCTGCGGGGGTGATGCCCGGAATCCTGCTTGCCTGTCCTATGTTTTCCGGCTGTACCCGTGCCAGCTTTTCCACCACTTCCCGCGACAGTCCGGGAATCGCCTTGAAATCGAGGCCCGACGGAATCCTTTTCGACTCAAACGCATCCGCCCTCTCCGCCATTTCCACCTGCTTCCGGATATACCCTTCGTACTTGACATGTATCTCGACAAGGCTCTCTACTTCAGGGCCGAGTTCAGAGGGGGGAGCTGCATACCGTTTGAGGAACGAATAGTGCACCTCAGGCCTCTTTAGGAGCTTTTCGAGAGTCACGTCCCCTGCCAAAGCAGAGGTGCCCAGTGCGGAGAGTCCCTCGTTCACCGCCAGGGAAGGTTTGATCCTCTCCCCCCTGAGCCTCCCTATTTCAGCCGCCAATGCCCTTTTCTTCCCGGAGTACCTCTCGTAGGCCTCCCCGGAAACGAGGCCAAGGGCATAGCCCTTTTCAGAGAGCCTGAAATCGGCATTATCATGCCGGAGGAGCAGACGGTATTCCGCGCGTGACGTGAACATCCGGTACGGTTCACTCGTCCCCTTTGTCACCAGGTCGTCGATCAGCACGCCGATGTACGCCTCGTCGCGCTTAAGGAGCAGGGGAGGGCAGCCCTTCAGCTTCATGGCTGCATTGACCCCCGCCATTAACCCTTGGGCAGCTGCCTCCTCGTACCCTGAAGTGCCATTGATCTGCCCCCCGAGGAAAAGTCCTTCCACTCCCTTTGTCTCGAGGCTATGCTTCAACTGCGACGGAAACACGAAATCGTACTCGATTGCATAGGCCGGTCTCATGATCTCCGCATTCTCCAGGCCCTCGATGCTTCTCACCAGCCCTACCTGCACATCGTAGGGCAGGCTCGTCGAAATCCCGTTTGCATAGTACTCCGTCGTCTCCAACCCCTCCGGCTCAAGGAAAATCTGGTGGCGCTCCTTGTCGGCAAACCGCACCACCTTGTCCTCGATGGAGGGACAGTAGCGGGGACCGACCCCTTTGATACGTCAGCTGTAAAGCGGTGACCGGTCGAGTCCCCCCCGGATTATCTCATGGGTCTTCTGATTTGTGTAGGTTATGTAACAGGGCAGTTGGGGATTCGTTATCCTCTCTGTCGAATAGGAAAAAGGGACCGGCGGATCATCGCCCCACTGCGGCGTTGTCCGGGAAAAATCGATGCTCCGCGAATCCAGCCGCGGAGGCGTGCCCGTCTTCAGCCTCCCCATTTCGAGTCCCAGCTCACGCAGGGAGTCCGACAGACCGATGGAGGGAAACTCACCCGCCCTCCCGGCCTGGAAGTTCTCGAGACCGATATGGATCAGCCCCTTGAGAAAGGTGCCCGTGGTGACGACAACAGCCCTTGCCGCATAGAAGACCCCGAGGGAGGAGACCACCCCCTTCACCGTGCCGCCTTCTGCCACGATCCTCTCGACCATCCCCTGCTTGATAACGAGGCGCTCCTGCCTCTCCAAGGAACGGCGCATCGCCCGCTTGTAGAGCATCCTGTCGATCTGTGCCCGCAAGGACCATACTGCGGGACCCTTGGAGAGGTTCAGCATTCTGAACTGTATTCCCGCCTGATCGGTCACCTTCGCCATCTCCCCCCCGAGGGCGTCGATCTCGCGGACGAGGTGTCCTTTGGCGAGTCCCCCAACCGCGGGGTTGCAGGAGAGATGGGCAATGGTATCGAGGTTGATGGTAAAAAGGCAGGTCTCCATTCCGAGGCGGGCAGCAGAAAGAGCGGCCTCGCACCCGGCATGGCCGGCACCGACGACAATCACGTCATAATCTTGCTCTTTAAACATGAACCTATTTATTATAGCATTAATGAACATCCCGGTATTCGAACACACGGTCGCTCCCCTCCGCTCCCGTATCCGCAATGAATCAGAATCCCTACAGAACGTCGCCCATCTGATCAAATACGATCCCGGGCTGTATTCCTCCCTTCTCCAGTTCATTAACGGACCGGCAGGGAGAAGCGAAGTGAGCACGGTATCCCAGGCCATCTCCCTTCTTGGTGCAGAGAAAGTGGAGCGGCATATTCTTCAACAGGATTCTTTCCTGGATTCCTCCTTCCTCTTCTTCTGGTGCTATACGGTGCTGGCAGGGGAGACAGCGGCCGCCCTCAACAGAAGGGCGGATATTGCCGGAGAGGGGGAGGCTTTTTTTGTCGGCATCCTCCCTTCCGTCGGGATGCTCCTGGTGCTGGGGGAAGAGGTATCGTACGGAAAAGTGCTCGATATTCTTCTGAAGGTCCCCACGGAAGATAAGCTCTTTATCGAGGACAGGCTTTTCACGACAAACCACCTGAAACAGCTCGGAGAACGGCTGCCGCTCCCGAAGATATACCGTGACACGATCAGCATGACGAGATTCTTCTTTACCCCGGAAGGGCAGCAGGCGTCTTCCCCGGAAGACCCGGCGCGGTATTCCGTTGCCCATGCTTCGCTGCAGCTCTACCGCCTGATGGAAGCCAGTGCGTCCGCTGCCCGTTGTTTAGTTTTCCCCCTGGTGGCGGAAGCACAGGAAAAATTCAAGGAATTGGCAAAGAGATATTTCAGAATTCCTGAAAGCGAGGTCGAGGAACTGCTGGCGGACAGCATCGAGCGCTTCGAAGAGGTCTGCAGGGAGTTCGGCATACAGGAGGAGACAGAGACACTCCTTTCGCTGCCGGAGAGAGCCGAAGCTCCCAGGATTACCTTTCTCACGGTCTCTGAAAGGATAAAGGCAGCACTGAGTGAGGTGGAGGCAGCAAACCGGATGGAGCGGAATATAGTGCTCCATGGAGAAACAGGAACAGGGAAAAGGTTGTTGGCAGTGGCACTCCATCGCCGCTCCGACAACCCGCGAAGGAATAAGCCTTTCCTTTCCTACCACTGCAGAACCCTGGACAGTGAAATGTTCGAAATAGAGCTCTTCGGGGCGAAGGGAGGGTTCCTGGGCATCGAAAAGCATAAAGGCGCGCTGGAAATGGCGAACGGAGGAAGTATTCTCCTGAAGGATATCGATGCCCTCCCCCTTCCTTTGCAGGAAAAGCTCGCGGAGGTTTTCAGCAAGGATGAATTTTACAAGATCGGGGAGATGCGCCCTGCAGCATTCGACATCCGTTTTTTTCTCACCTCCCGGAAGAATATCATCCAGGAGGCGAAAAAGGGAAATTTTTCAGTACGCCTCCTGGAGGCGCTCGGGCCTGTCAGCATGCACATTCCCCCGCTTCGCGAGCGGCGGCAGGACATCGGACTCATTGCTGACGGCATCATTGAGAAGTATGATCTCTTCATCAGAGACCCCGCCCTTCGGCTCGGACTGAACGAGTACTACGAGAAAGATCCCTTCCCCGGCAATCTGAAGAGCCTGAAGCGGCTTCTATGGTATCTCTCTGCCAAACACCGCCTTATAGCGTAGATACTCCAGCAGCCCCCAGATCCCTGTCACAAATACGGAAAAGAACCATAAAAGAGAGAGGCTTATCGCGCTCTCCGGAGCGATTCCCGCTGACCCCAGCAGGAAGACGAACGCTCCCTCCCGCAAGCCGATGCCGGATACGGTGACGGGAATCATCGAAAAAAGAATGATCATGGGCAGGAAGACCAGGAGGGAGAGGAAAGAGAGGGAGAGATGGAGCCCCATTGACAACAGATAGACAGAGAGCACGCCCAGGAGCTGGATCGCAAGAGAATAGATGAAGGCTTTCAACAGTGCCTCCGTTTGCGAACGGTAAAACTGAAGGTACTGATAGGCGTGAAGGAGGAACCGCAGGCGCTCTCCCACCCGGAATGCGAAAATGAGGAGGCTCACTAAAAGAAACGCAAGGGCGATGAGGGGGATTACCCATATCACCGGCCACTTCATCGAGGCATTTTTCAGATAATGCATCCCGAAAGGGAACGCCGCAACGCTGAGGGAAATGAGGGCGCCGAGTCCAACATACCTGTCCATGAAGACCGAGGCGATTGCACCCGTCAGAGAGGGGGGAAACGAGGAATCCCGCCCTTCTGCGCCGTACCTTTTCATTTCCTTGCTCAGGTAGTACGCCTTTACCGCATCTCCCCCCACTCCCCCTGGAAGATAGTTGTTGAAAAAAGAGCCGATGAGATACATGCTGAAGAGCCTTCCCGTTCCGATAGGCTGTGGAACGAGCAGCTTCCAGCGCAGCGTCGAGAGAAAGGCGGCAACCAGGGAAATGCCGATCGCTGCGAGGAAAACGGCGGGCTCCATCTGCCGGAGCGTAGCAAGGAGGGTAGTGCGCTCAACCTTTGCTAGCAGGAAGACAATGAGAGAAGCGCTCACCAGCAGCTTAAGAGCCAGGAGCCCTGTTTTGACGAGTATCCTACCTGCCCGCGCCAATGACTTTCTTGATTGCGTAGATAGGTTTTTTCTGGCTCTCGTGGTAGACCCGCACCAACATCTCGCCAAGGAGCCCCATGCCCACAAACTGCACCCCCACAATGATCAGCAACACTCCCAGGAGCAGAAGGGGTCTCCCACCGATATCCACTCCCTTCAGGATCTTCGCAGCGGAGAGATAGAGGGAGATCCCGCATCCCGCAAAACCGAAAAGCACTCCTATGGGACCGAAAAACTGCATCGGCTTCGTCGAAAAGCTCTGGAGAAACTTTACGGTGACAAGGTCCAGCAGCACCTTGAGCGTCCGGGAGATGCCGTACTTCGATTTGCCCCTCAGCCTCGGGTGATGGGTAGTTTCGATCTCTGCGATCCTGACACCGTACCAGCTTGCCACCGCCGGAATAAAACGGTGCATCTCTCCGTAAAGCCGCAGGTTCTTCACTACGTCCCGACGGTACGCCTTCAGGGAGCATCCGTAATCATGGAGCCGCACCCCGGTCACCCTGCTGATGAGCCAGTTTGCCATCATGGAGGGCAGCCGTCTGGTGATAAAAGGATCTTTGCGCCTTTTCCTCCATCCACTGACCAGATCATACTCCCTGATCACTTCCAGGAGACGCGGGATGTCATGGGGATCATTTTGGAGGTCACCATCCATGGTAACGACAATTTCTCCCCGTGCGAAGTCGAAGCCCGCGGCAAAAGCCGCGGTCTGTCCGAAATTCCTCCTAAGGCTGAGGACAAGGATGTTCCTGCTCTTCTTCTGAATTTCTTCAAGGAGGGGCAGCGTCCTGTCGTCGCTGCCGTCATCCACATAGATGATCTCGTACTCCAGTGCATTTCCGTCCAGGACTTCCGTTAGCCTCTCATGGAGGGTCTCTACATTATCTTCTTCATTAAAAAGAGGCACTACAATCGATACCGTCATTCCCCTCTCCTAAAACGTCGCCGGCTCCTCTCTCTCCAAGCCCTTGAAATTATAACAGATGAAAAGGGAATACTCCCGCAGCAGATATTCCCTTTCGGTAACGGTAACTGTTTTTTTCTCGCAGGAGTCGAAAGCCCGGGCCACTTCCCGGGGGACTTCCTTCCTGCTTATTGTAACAAAGATACCGTTAATCATGCCGGTGGAGGACGACCCCGCTCTCCTTCTGATGTTTTGCGCTTCCGCATTCATGTCGGGCCACAGGTCATACTGGTTCATACGCCTGCCAAGGTTGAGGGAGAAGGTCCTCGGATGACCTTCCACGTAGAATGCCAGCTCGCTTGCCACCTGATAACTATCGGAGAAGAGAAGTACATGCCCTTTTTGCGAAAGAGCCGTATGCATCCGGGTGGCCTCCCTCCCCAGCTCTTTCCAGCCGCGCAGGCGGGACGAGGGGTCCTTTTTCGGCGGCATCTGCAGGAGGGAGGGATAATGGCTCACGGAAAAGACAAGGAAGACCAGGGACAACGTACTGAAAAGTAATATTTTTCTTCCTCTCCTCCCATCCTTTCCCACAGCTGTATTGCCCCCGAAATAGAGACGCGAGAAGGCAATCAATCCGGTAATGTATCCTGTTATCGCCCAATTGACCTGCACCTTGCCCTGAATGCTCTTGATCAGGAAGAAAAAGAGAATGGGCAGGGAGAAGCTGAGGAGAAAGGTGGGGACCGGTCCGCCCTCCCGTGAGCGGAGGGCAAAAAGAGAATAAAACAGGAGGAGGAAGAGAAAAGGGGTCACCACACCTACCTGTGAGCCCAGGAACTCGAAAAAGCTCCTCGGAGAAAAAACAAACCCCGCTGCAACATGAGCCTGCCCGGCCGTGTGCTTTATGGTAACCCAGTCATGGTGCATATTCCAGATGATGACGGGACTGAAAACGAGAAGACTCACCAGCAAAGCAGTATAGGGTTTTCCCGTTTTCAGCAGGAAGCGCTTTTCCGAAATAAGGAGAAAAAGGAACGCCGACACATAGAAGAACACCATGGTATACTTCGTAAGAAGTCCAAGCCCCACAGAGATGCCGAGGAGAACCCAGGGTAAGTAGAGGGAGGCGCCGCTTCCGTTTTTTTCTGTTCCCGGCCGCGACTCCTCCTTCACCGCAACCCAAAACAGAAGAAGCGACAGGACCCAGAAGAAAATAAAAGGAGAATCGATGCTGAAGACCACCCCGAACGGTGCAAAGAGGGGGACAACCTGGAGCAGGAGTGCAGCAATGCACCCTGCGTATGTTTCAGGCGGAGCGCCGTTCGCGGTGCTTCCCGCCACGTTTCCGTAGAGGATATTGACAAGCCTGAAAAGGAGAAGACTACTCGCCACCGAGAAGAGCACCGCCATGATCCGTATCCCGAAGACGGTATCTCCGAAGAGCGAGGTCCCCAGGAAGATCAGATAGGAGATCATGGGGCCTTTCGAGTAATAGCTGAGATCGAGCCGTCTCGACCACTCCCAATAATGGGCTTCGTCCGGGCTGAGATCCAGTGGGCCGTGCAGAATGTAATAGATACGGAACAGGCTCAGTGCAGCCAGACCGGTGAAAAGGACTGCAGAAGCAGGCCGTATTCTGTATACGGTTCGCACCCTGTGCAAGAGGGCCACCATTACGAGGGAAACGACTGCGCCAACCATGCCTCCTGCAAGGATATCTGAGGGATAATGGACACCGACATATACACGGGAATATGAAATAAGAGCAGCGACAACGAAGGGATATACTCCCGCCTTCCATGAAACATGCTTCCGCGTGCAATAAAAAAGAGCAAACGCCATCGCAAAGGCACCGGAGGCGTGATTGGAGGGCATTGAGCCTGAACTTGTGCATCCCACCAGCACGTTTACCCCCTGAAGGGCTTTACAGGGGCGGGCTCTCAAAAAGATATTTTTCATTTCGTTCGAAATCCAGTCGGTCATCAGAAAGGAAAGGAAAGCCATAAGGAGCGCCCAGAAAACCGCATCAAAAAGAAGGGTAGTACCCTGCACTCTTTTTTCCTTATATCCCTTCCACGAGAGAGCAAGGGGGTAAAGGAACAGCAGGAGGACTCCCCTCCCCGTCAGGACAGGCATGATGCTGTCCAAAAGGGGATGGGAAGTGCCGTGGTTGACGGCAAAAAAAAGCAATGTATCGAGCGTGAGCAGATCCATCAGTGTCCCGAATTCCTAAACGGATAAAATATGCTACCAGGCCAGATATGTTACCATATGCAGTAGATTCAGGTCGTGTACGGGAAGTATTTCTTTGCTTGCACCTCCGGCTTCCCGTTTTCTTACGGACGAAAGAGCCGGCGCTCGGACAGCGAAGCAAGGCGGACTGAAACGGAAAGGGTTCGCTATTTTTGCTTACTTCCAAGATATATTTGCATATATTGGGCAGCCGGTCGCAGGAGAAGACAGTGTGCAAACACACCCTCGTACTCAAAACCGCTGTTGCACAGGGGGCAAACATTTATGGTTACTATTGTACCTGCAGAAGAGGGTGAACTCCTTGCACAAGTGAAAGAGCTCTTCAGGGAATATGCTGCAGCTCTTGGATGCAATCCCTGCTTTAAGAATCTCGAGCTCGAAATAGCTGCTCTTCCCGGTGGCTACGGTCCACCCGAAGGTTCTCTGCTCGTGGCCCGGCACGAAAGCAGGGTGGCAGGATGTGTTGCATTGAAGAAGCTGGACAGGGATGCCTGCGAAATGAAGAGGCTCTATGTACGTCCCGAATTCCGGGGAAAGGGCATCGGCAAGGCCCTCGTTCTTTCCGCGGTAGAAGACGCCCGCAGGATGAGCTACCATCGTATCCGCCTCAACACCCTTCCTTCCATGAAAGAGGCGATCCCTCTCTATCACTCCCTCGGGTTTCAAGACATAGAGCCCTATGATGCTACTCCTATCACAGGTGCTCTCTATATGGAATTCACGATTACCTGAACAGCAGAGCGGCAGGCACAGCCGGACTGTTCCACGGGGAACACCTAAGGGCGGAGAGAGACAGAATAAAAATAGATAACGACAGAATGAGACAGAGTAAAACAGAAAAAAGGAAAACAGCAGTTCTCTGTCTTCCTTTGTCTTAATTCTTTACCTGTTTTCCTCTGCCTTGCTCTGTCGCTATCTGTCTCACCCTGATTTACTCTTCTTTAGACAAATATCTCCTCTGGAACAAGCTCCACATACATTCAGCCGGGCTGGCGCTCATCAAAGGATTTGTATGCGTTGATAACCGAAGTGAGAGGTTCAATATTCAAAAACACCTTCTCCGGGGCAACCGTCCCGCTTTTTACCATTTCAAACAGGAGAGGGATATATTTCCGATGGGGGCAATTCCCTCCATTGATAGTAAGATTCTTGAAGGTCGCCTGTCCGACGGGGAAAAACTGCATGGTTTCAGGGTAACACCCGATATAGAGAGAGTGCCCGCCTTTGCCGCCGCCTCGACAGCCCACTGAACGGCTTGGGAGTGGGCATCTCCGGGCGCCCATGAGGCTCCTTGAGGGCTGGTTTTGGGGGCAACTTTCTTCAACTCCTGCTGGAACTGCTCCTTCCGTTGCTCCGCTTTTTGTGCTGTAGGCCCCTTTTCGGCATGCACCGCATCGATTACCCTATCGACCCCGATTCCGCCCGTAAGGATCAGAATGGCCTCGATAGGGTTCTCCTGCTCAAAATTGATAACCTCTGCCCCTGTGACTTTGCCATATCGAGTCGTGGGGACACACGGTCCACGGCGATAACCCTCCAGGCATCCATCAGGAAGGCGCTCAAAATTGCAAACTGTCCCACCGGGCCACACCCGAAAACGGCAACGGTGTTCCCTGGCTCGATTTCTGCGAGGTAGACACCGAAGTACCCTGCCCGGCAGTAGGAGCAGTAGTCGCACGCAATGGTGCTTGCGATCACGACCCGGGCTCCATTCCCGCTATAGATCGTCTATAGTTCCGCGCACCATATGCAGATCAGTCCCGCATGTGGCGCTTGCGGTGATCTGTACAATCGCATCGTTCGGCCTTGGATTTTCGGGTCTGACACATCCTCCAACCTGATATCTCCCACAGCATGGAAAACCACTGCTTTCATCGCGCACCCTCCCTTTTCCTTCGTATCTGCTCTTTCTTAACCCTTCTCTGCATTCTCCGCGGGGATGCAGAATCCCTCCTGCTTTCCTCCTGAGTACCTCGCAGAGAGACCATCTCCCACTACTTATACATCCGCGGACCAGCTTCTCCCTCACCCCGCAAGGGGGAAGGAACTGCTTTTGAAGAAACCCTCTTATAGTCGTTGGGGGTGAGACCTTCTGGAGTAGGAAAAAGCAGTCGAGGAGGAAGAAACCGGGATATCGCCCGATTCGTTTTTGCAGGATACAGCCGGTACCGCGCTCTGCCCATTTCTCTCCTCTGAGTATATCTCCCCCGTTTCCCCATGGCAAGCAAGGCAGAAAAAGACAGACAGCAGTTCTCACGTTTCTGCCTTACCCTGTTTTATTCTGCCTCATTCTGTCGTTATCTGTTTTTATTCTCTCTCTTTCTACTTTCAGGTGTTCCCCGTGGAACAAAAAAGGACCCTGTCGCAGCCCACAGCGAAGTATGATTTGTCTCATACTCTTACAGGCCCTGTTTTGTTAGAGTTTAATCATGAAAGAAAGTTGTCCCGGAAGCAGAGAAATAAGGAACCCGTATCCGGAAGAACTCGTATGTGCCTTCTGCACGCACAAAAACGAGATCTGGACGGACGAACCGGATACGGTGTGCAAGGCATGCGGGAAGACCATTACACGGGATATGGCTCCCTCGTGCCTCTTGTGGTGCCCTGCGGCAAAGGAATGTGTCGGTGCAGAGAAATACGAGAGGCTTGTCAGGAAATTACACGAGCAAGGGTCTTGATTCCTTCTCCCTATATCCTGTATTCTTTAGTGCGTGACCGGCGTAATCCTTCTCAATCTGGGCGGCCCCGACTCCCTCGATGCGGTACGGCCGTTTCTCTGTAATCTCTTTTCAGACAGGGATATCATCAGACTTGGTCCCCCTCTTCTGCAGAAGCCCCTTGCCTCCCTGATTGTACGCATGCGCTTGCAAAAGGTGAGGGCAGCCTATGCGCGCATTGGCGGCAGATCCCCCCTTCCCGCTATCACCTTCGCTCAGGCGAAGGCACTGGAAGATATGCTGAACAAGAGGGTTCCGGCAGGAACGAATACCGCTACCACCGGCGCTCTTGCCCCTTTCCGGGTGTATACCGGTATGCGGTACTGGCATCCTCTTATAGAAGACACCGTGGCGCAGATGTACCGCGAGGGCATCGGGAGGGTGCTAGCCCTCAGCCTCTATCCCCACTATTCCGTGGCGACCACCGGATCCTCGGTTAAAAGCTTCAGGAAAGCAGCATCAAGATACCCCTCGGAATATCGTTGCGTCTCCTCATCATGGTTCGATCATCCCGGATACATCGCTGCCGTGGTGGAAAGTATCCGGCAGGGCATCTCCCTCTTCTCTGAAAAGCCAACCCTTCTTTTCAGCGCTCACAGCCTTCCACAGAAATTCATTGATGCCGGTGATCCCTATGATAAAGAGATACGGGGGACGATCGTAGAAGTCATGAAAAAGATCGGTGGCGAGTGGCACCTCTCCTACCAGAGCAAGACCGGTCCGGTAAAATGGCTCGAACCGACTACCGAGCATATGCTCCATACCCTCGCGCGAAAAGGGGTGCGCAGCCTTCTTATCGTACCCATCAGCTTCGTATCGGATCATATCGAAACCCTCTATGAGATCGATATTCTTTACAGGAATTTGGCACGAGACCTTGACATGCGACTCGAAAGAACGGAATCGCTGAATACCTCGCCTCTGTTCATTGAGGCCCTTGCGGATATTGCTTTTAAAGAGATGGCAGAGGCTGGCTGGACACGGTAGGTCGCGTACGCGTCATGCTTTGAACCGTCTCCCTCCCCCGGAGGTCAGCAGTTCTTTCAGAGGCTGCTTGCAACGATTCTACCGGTTTCTTCTGCAAAGAGGTGGCAATCGACACGAATGGAATGATCCTTCAGATGTCCTTCCACCCGCTTTTTTGTCGCGTGGCACAATTTCCTGAGAATATCGAACCGCTTTCCGTAGTAGAGCCAGGGGAAAAGATCGTCGATGTCAGCGTTTTTGAAAGGCTGCAGTTCCTGGGAGGCGGCTCCCGAAGTACGCAGAAGGGCAAAAACATCTCCGGGATCGGGCCGGGAGGGTTTCCAGAGGGATGTCTTCAGGAGGCTCGACCACCCGAGCACCAGATGCATCCGGGAGGGATGCTCGACCAAGGCGGTGTTAAAAGCGGTGACAATCCCCTCAACAGCCTCGACGATGTCCGCTTCGGAGATAAGGTAGACTTCATCGCTGAAACGGAACAGCTCCTTATGCGCCTTCATGGAGGGCCCGCTGTCGCAGATAACCAGCTCGTGTTTCTCTTCAAGCCTCTCTATGGGGCACAGGAGCGCCATAGACTAATTGTACCATACCCGCTCCTCAGGAACGTACCGGCCTGCTGAAGATCTCCGTGAGTCTATTTTCGCGGGGCGAGGGTTCCTGCTCCCCCGGGGAGAGATCAACGACAGGGGGGACGGAAGCCGCATGTTATTTCAAGCGAAGAAATGCCAAAGATTCAATATGGTACGTCTGTGGAAAGAAATCGACCATCCTTACGGATTCCAGATCATACTGCTCCGAGAGCTTCCGCAGGTCCCTCGCCAGGGTTGCAGGGTTGCACGAGATATAGACAATCCTCTCCGGCAGCATCGCCAGTACCTTTTCCACTACCCTCCCGGTAAGGCCCGGACGGGGGGGATCCAGAATCAGCAGGTGAACGCGCTCCTGCACCACCGCCCTTTCGGCAGAGGAGTGAACAAACCGGCAATTTACGATCCTGTTCCGCTCCGCATTCCTCTTTCCGTCCTCTATTGCGGCAGGGTTCTCTTCGACAGCGATCACCGTGTCCGCTCCGCCGGCAAGGGGCAGCGAGAAATTGCCCGCACCCGCGTACAGATCCAGCACGATTTTTCCTTTGAGGTGCTGCAGTTCCTTTTTCATAAAGGCAACCACCTCTTGGTTCAGCCTCCAGTGGCTCTGGAAAAAGCTGAGGGGCGACACCGTATAGCAGAGCCCTCCGAGGGGAAAGCAGGTAAAGCGCTCGCCATATTTTATCAAACCGGCATCCCCGCACTCCACCCAGACCCCCGAAAAGCCCGCTCCCTGAAACAATGCAGCAAGGGCATCCGCATCTTTTCTCTCCCGGGCCGCAAGGCGTGTCTTTATCAGAACGAGGGTTTCCTCACCGCAGGTAAAGTGTATCTCTCTGATAGCGCTCAGGAACGGCACCCTCTTCCCCCTCAGGATCGCCCGTGCCGAGGAGAGGCCGCTGTTCACCGGATCAGCCATCAGGGGACACGCCTCAGCATCCACCACCTCCCGCGTCTTCTCCCGGTAAAAGCCGATCCTGACGCCCTCCGCCTTGAACTGTCCCCGGGAGCGATAATGCCAGGGATGCCTCTCGAAAAGGGAAAGGGAGAGCTCGGGCTCCCTGTGGGCCAGGCGCTTCAGGGCATCCTTCAGCACCTCCTCCTTCATTATTACCTGACGCTCATAGGATGCATACTGCATCTGGCAGCCTCCGCACAGTCCGAAAAGGCCGCACCGGGGCTCTCTCCTATCCGGGGAGGGCGTAATGATCCGCTGGGTCGAGGCGAGAGAGAAGTCGCGCTTCTGCTCCTCGATACGCACTTCAACCCGCTCCCCCGGCAAGGCGCCTTTTACCATCACCACCTTCCCCTGCCATCTGCCGAGGGAAAGGCCGCCGTAGACGGGTTTTTCCGTCGTAAGAGTAACTGTTGAGTGGTGTGGCATGGCTTTTCTTTTCCTTCGGGCTTCTTTGGGTTTCTCCGGGATCTTCCGGGGGCATCTCCCCACTACTGCACAGGGGAGGCACGTCTTTAATTCTACCATACCGTGACTTTCCTCCCGTTTTATCCCCTGTATCTTCCTGAAATGGCTTGCATGATTCCCGTTTGCGTAGGATAATGTAACTATGGCGGCTTCTGCTTGTTATTCCCAAGTTTACATAATTTATCTTGACACGATTCAACTAAATTATTATTATAAAAATCGTAGAGCAGAGGTGAGTCCATGGCGACAACAATGAAAGATTATTACCAGGTACTCGGGGTCAGCAAGGATGCTTCCCAGGACGACATCAAGAAAGCGTTCCGGAAGCTTGCGCGGAAGCACCATCCCGACCTAAACCCCAAAGACAAGGCCGCTGAAGAGAAGTTCAAGGAGGCCAATGAGGCCTACGCCGTGCTCGGCGACCCCCAAAAGAGGGCCGAATACGACAAGGGCGGTACCACCTTCGAGCAATTCGGAGGCTACGAAAATTTCAGGGATTCCGGCGGGGGCGTCAACTTCGATTTCGGAGACATTTTCAGCGATATCTTCGGAGGGCGCCAAGCCGAAGAGCACCATTACACACGGGGCGAGGATCTCGTGATGGGTATAGAGCTCACCCTGGAGGAGGCGTTTACGGGGGTGACAAAACCGATCACCTTCACCCGCACCACCACCTGTGATGCCTGTGGCGGCAGCGGCGCGGAAACATACCAGACCTGTTCCCGCTGCAAAGGAACCGGACACATCCAGAGCTCCCGTGGGTTCTTCAAGGTAGCCCAGCCCTGTTCTGAATGCGGCGGCACCGGACGAAAAGTCACCTCCGTGTGCAAGCGGTGCGGAGGAAGAGGGAAGAATGTCTTTACGGAAACAATGCGGGTGAAGATACCCGCCGGAGTCGACAACGGCTCCGTAGTGAAGATAAAAGGGAGGGGAAATACAGGGGTCGGGGGAGGCCCCGCCGGCAACCTGAATATCCAGATCTCCATAAAACCGCATCCCCTCTTCACCCGAAAAGGCAACGATATCAATGTACAGCTTCCGGTTACCTTCGGCGAAGCCGCCCTCGGCGCAAAGATCGAGGTGCCTACCATTGACGGCACCGCCCTTATGAAGCTCCCCCCCGGAACACAGGGAGGACAGAAGTTCAAGCTTTCAGGGAAAGGTTTCGTCTCCCCGAAAACCAAGGGGCGGGGTGACGAATACGTGGAAATCAAGATAGCGGTTCCCAAGGACATTCCCGAACGGGCAAAGGAATCCATCCATGTCATCGAATCTCTCTACAAAGGGGACCCGCGGCGGGGAATGGGGAAGAGCAATGAGTAGAAAAAAGCAGGGCAGCAGCAGCCCCCTTTATATGATCAGTGTGGCATCAAGGATCCTGGAAGTACATCCCCAGACCTTGCGGATGTACGAGAGGGAGGGTTTTGTTTCCCCCCACCGGATCAACCGGCAGCGGCTCTACTCCGACGAGGACCTGGAGCGGCTGGACCTTGTGATACGGCTCACCAAGGAACTGGGAGTCAACAAGGCCGGGGTCGAAATTATTCTCAGAATGAGAAACCGGTTATCCCAGCTCCAGGAAGAAATGGGTGAAATTATGCGCTTCCTCGAAGAAGACGTACGACGCGACTTCGAAGAGCGCCTGAAAAAAATTCTTGGTGAGAGGGAATAGAAGAAAAAGGCGGAGGTAGAGAGGCAACAAGGCACTATCTTTCGCCTGTGGCAAAGGAGGATACGAATGAGACTCGACAAATTGACAGTCAAGAGCCAGGAAGCATTACAAGAGGCACAAGGGCTCGCCGGGAAAAAGGGGAACCAGCAGCTCGAGGTGGAGCACCTTCTGTATGCGCTCCTGGAGGATGAATCGGGTATCGCCTGGCAGATTCTGCAGAGGATCGGGGTCGATATCAACAAACTGAAAGCGGATATTGATAGAGAGGTAGAAAGATTTCCAAAGGTTTCGGGGGCGACTCCCCTCGGGCAGCTCTACCTCTCTCCCCGGCTGAAGAGCGTTCTGGAGAAGGCGTATGAGGAAGCGACCCATCTGACCGACGAGTTTATCAGCGTAGAGCATCTGCTGCTCGCCATGGTGAACGTTCCGGGGCCCTCCGCGGATATCCTCAAGCGCTTCGGGGCCACTCCTGATGCCGTGCTCGCCGCCATGCAGGAAATCCGGGGAGTGCACCGGGTGACGGACCCCGCACCGGAAGAAAAGTACCAGGCCCTTGCACGGTACGGAAAGGACCTCACCGACCTCGCCCGGAAAGGCAAGCTCGACCCGGTTATCGGGAGGGACGAGGAGATACGGAGGACGATCCAGGTGCTGTCGAGGAGGACCAAGAACAATCCCGTGCTCATCGGTGACCCGGGCGTGGGCAAGACCGCCATGGCCGAGGGACTGGCACAGAGAATCGTGGCGGGAGACGTTCCCGAGACCCTCAGGGACAAACGGCTGGTGTCCCTCGATATCGGGAGCATGGTGGCCGGAGCAAAGTACCGCGGCGAATTCGAGGAGAGGCTGAAAGCGGTCCTGAAAGAGATCGAGCAGTCCGAAGGAAAGGTGATCACCTTCATCGACGAACTCCATACCCTTGTGGGGGCAGGGGCAGCCGAGGGCGCGGTGGACGCCTCCAACATGCTCAAGCCCGCCCTTGCCCGTGGAGATCTGCGCTGCGTGGGTGCTACCACCGTGGACGAGTACCGGAAATACATAGAAAAAGATCCCGCACTGGAGAGGAGATTCCAGCCCGTTTACATCAAGGAGCCTTCGGTGGAGGATACCATCTCCATTCTCAGGGGCCTGAAGGAGAAGTACGAAGTGCACCACGGGGTGAAAATCAAGGATTCCGCCCTCGTCGCCGCTGCGGTGCTCTCGAACCGCTACATTACCGACCGCTTCCTCCCCGACAAGGCCATCGATCTTATCGACGAGTCGGCGGCACGGCTCAGGATGGAAATCGACAGCATGCCGGTGGAGCTCGATGAGATCGAGAGAAAGCTGCGGCAGTTCGAGATCGAAAAGCAGGCACTGCTGAAGGATGCCTCGGACGGGGCAAAGGAAAAACTGGAAAAGATAGGGCGGGAAATGACGGAACTCCAGTCCAGGAGAGACGCGCTGCGCGCCCAATGGCTCGGGGAGAAAGAGGGAATCCAGCGGATCAGGGACATCAAGGAGCAGATCGAACACACAAAAACTGAAGCAGAGGTCGCGGAAAGGGAGGGCAACCTGGGCAAGGCCGCCGAGCTCAAATACGGACGCATGCTCGAACTCCGGAACTCCCTCGACGAAGAGAACAAGAGGCTGCAGGAGACACAGTCCCGCAGGAAGATGCTGAAAGAGGAGGTCGACGAAGAGGATATTGCCGAGGTCGTCTCGAAGTGGACAGGAATCCCCGTCTCCCGGATGCTCGAATCCGAAGTGAGGAAGCTCATCGATATGGAGAGCAATATACGGATGCGCGTGGTAGGACAGGACGAGGCGATCCGGGCGGTGGCGGATGCGATCCGGCGTGCGAGAGCCGGCCTGCAGGACCCCAACAGGCCCATCGGCTCCTTCCTCTTTCTGGGGCCGACCGGGGTAGGGAAAACAGAGCTGGCGAAGGCCCTTGCGGAGTTCCTCTTCGATGACGAGTCAGCCATGATCCGCCTCGACATGTCGGAGTACCAGGAGCGCCATACCGTATCCCGGCTGGTGGGGGCGCCTCCGGGCTATGTGGGGTACGAAGAGGGTGGGCAGCTTACCGAGGCGGTACGGAGGAGACCATATTCCGTCATCCTCTTCGATGAGGTGGAGAAGGCGCATCCCGAGGTCTTCAACATCCTGCTGCAGCTCCTCGACGACGGCCGTCTGACCGACGGGCACGGACGCACCGTGGACTTCAGGAATGCAGTGGTCATCCTCACCTCGAATATCGGCAGCATCCATATCCAGGAGTACCTGGAGGAGAGGGCGAAGCGGCCTGTTGCGTACTGGGTGGATGCGGATAATGGACTGCGGGAGAGGGTCATGGAGGATCTGAAAAAGTTCTTCCGTCCCGAATTCCTCAACAGGATCGACGAGACGATCATCTTCAATCCCCTGAGCGAAGCACTGCTCAAGCAGATCGTGGATATCCAGGTCTCCCGGATGAAAAAGTACCTGCAGGACAAGAAGCTCGACATTCTCCTGACCGATGCGGCAAAGGAGCACATCGCCAGGGTGGGGTATGATCCCGTCTACGGGGCGCGTCCGCTGAAGAGGGCGATACAGAAGGAGATCCTTAACCCCCTCGCCCTGAAGCTTCTTAACGGAACCTTCTCCGAGGGGGATACGGTCGAAGTGGATTACGAGGGGAATGCCATTACTTTCAACAAGATAGCAGTGGCTGAAATGGTATCGTAGGGAGCCTCCCCCTGATTGCACCCATGGGAGGGCGTGACAGGAGAAAATGCCCCCTCCTGCCGCGCCCTCCTCATCGGAGAAGATAGCGTCAAAATTTGACAACAGGAGCGCCTTTTTGCTATAAAACATAGATGTTCATTGATTTCCCGGGTAGCTCAGCTGGCAGAGCAGGTGGCTGTTAACCACCCTGTCGGGGGTTCGAGTCCCTCCCCGGGAGCCAAAATTCAATCCGCTGATTTCAGCGGTTCTTATTTAACGCAAGACACCGTGGGTTGATCCCCTCGGGGTCTCGTCGCTTCTGGCGTGTCCACGCCGACTTACGCCCGCCCGCACATTTACCCTGATTCTCCATTTTGAAACCCACCGCCTGGGGGGCCGGGTGCAACCCTGGGGGTTGTGCGCGTTCTCCGAAAATGTCCTTTCCGAATTCTCCCGTTCTCCGTTTTTCGAGTCGCCTTGTTTAACAGCCCGGTTGCATCCGGGCGCCCGCTTCGACATTTTGAACTCCCCTCCGGTAAGTATCTGCCGAAAGCCGGACCAGTGGGTCCAGTGCAAGCGGATTACCAGACAGCGGAAACGGCCGTGAGAACGGAGACCGTTGTGGGTGCCTACGACATCGCCTTCGGGTGGTGTCGGATGGGCCGCATCTTTCCTCGATGCGCTGATCAAACATGGTCTTGCCTAGGTGCAGGACGACAAACCCGCACAGATATCCATCTCCGCCTTGGTCTGGCAGGGCGTCGACGCGCTCCGGCTCTCGGGGTTGACCAACATGCTCGACCGGCCGGCCGGAGATCTCGGCTATCCCGACTCCGCGCGTTGGATCGAGGAGCATCCGAAGGAATACGCCGAGGGCGTATTCCGCGGGTTCATTGTCGACCCGCAGGGAGGGAAATCCTGATGTGCGGGCTCGCGGGCGTCATTTTTGGAAAGAAGCGACGGTGCGCCGAGGAGCGGGAGCACCTCGCCTGGCTCTTCACTCGCCTGTTGATATTGAGCGAGGAGCGCGGTCCCCATGCCACCGACGCGGCTTGGCTCGATATCGACAGATGCCACCGTCTCTTCAAACGCCCGGTGACGGCCGAGCGGTTTGTGAAGGAGCGGCTCCGCCGCTGCCGCGGGCAGATCACCGCCATCATCGCCTGCCGGACCGATCCGGAAACCGTCATCGTGCTCAAAGGGAACCGGCCGTTGGAAATGCGGTGGCATCCCCGCCGCAAGGCGGTCCTCTACGCGTCGGACCCGGCGTACCTCGACGCCGTGCTGGCGGAGGAACAAGGCTGGAGGGAGCTTCCGGTCCCGCCCATGAGCCTGGTGGTGTTCCGGCGCGAGGACCTGGCCGCGTATTCGGTGGAGCCCTTCGAGTTCGTCGCCCAGGAGAGAAAGGGGGCGGAACAGTGACAGACACCCCAATGAACCCAGCAATGAATCCAACAGAACCCTCGAAGCCGAACACAACCGGAATGCTGAGACTCTTCGTCTACGGCACCCTGAAGCGCGGTTTCTGGAACCACGACCGCTTTTGCCGGGGTGTCCTGACAGTAGAGGATGCAGTGGTCCGCGGCCGCCTCTTCGAGACATCCTCCGGCATCCCGGTCCTGAAGGTTCCGGAGGAGGACATCCTCGCCGTCGGGACCACCAACCCGCTCGCCGACGTGGCCACACAATCGCACGTAACGACCCGCATGTCCAATCCCGAGCCAACCCCCGACCGGCTCCCGAAGAAGAGCACAGGCACGCCCTGGGGCCCCGTGTACGGGGAGCTTCTTGCCTTCGACGACCCCGAGACCCGCCTCCCGGCCATTGACCGGCTGGAGGGGTTCCACCCCGGCGGTCCCTGCCTCTACCGCCGCGTCCTGGTCCCTGTCCGGATAAACGGAACCGTTCTCCCGACCTGGCTCAATGCGGGTGATTGCCACATCTCCGGTAGGCTTACGTCGCTTTGTGGCTCTCGTTGGCCCAGATAGCCACCGCTCGGTCAAACCCGGAGAAACTCAGGAAAACCCTTTGACACGCACTCCGACTTTCGTATAGTATGTGCCAGTTTGTTCTGTTCGGACCGGATGGAGGCCAATAGGTGCTATCCTGCACCGGGCTTTTGGCATAACCGAAGGACAGAGGTGGTCGGGATGGGACGAGACCCTGTGCGACTGGAGTCAGTGATGGAAGATCGATGACTTTCCGTAGATGAGATCGCGGCCTATCTCGGCATCAAGCGGGATGCGGTCTACAAAATGGATATCTGAAAAGCAGATGCCGGCGCACCGGTTGGGCCGCCTCTGGAAATTCCGCAAGGAAGAGGTGGACGAGTGGGTAAAGACAGGGGGAGCAGCGGAGTCCGTTTCTCAGAATTCGGATACGGGGAAGAAATGATGAATGTTCTGCTGACATTTACAGGATTTCATGACCCTTATTTCAAGGGATTGGTTGACCAGGAGGAACAGCCTGGACCCATCCTTTCCCTCCTATCCACACGCTCTTTCGATCATATATTTCTCTTCGATACCCCAAGCACGCAGCGGGTTACCGGGGAAACAAAGGACGCTATCAAGAAGCTCCATCACAGGAGCGAGGTTCACGTTCTCGAAATCAACCTTGCCGATCCGACGAATTACCAAGAGATATTCAGGGGGCTCAAAGCTCATCTCCATCGTATCATTGAGGATTTTGCTTCAGCACGCTTCTTTGTCGCAGTCGCGTCGGGAACGCCCCATATGCATGCCTGCTGGGTTCTCCTTACGGCCTCCGGCGAAATTCCCGCCCGCATCCTCCATGTGCGACCACCGCATTTTGTGACAAAACAACACCCGCTCGTGACCGAGGTGGATTTGTCCTCGCATGAGTTCCCTACCGTCAGGTTCCAGGATGTATCGATTCCTGTTGAAGAGAGCCAAGCCGATGTCGATTCCGTCAGAGTGCAGCTTGGCATTGTGGGAGATCACTCCGCGATGCAGCGTTCACTCGAGTTGGGTGCGATGCTGGCTCCATCACAGGCCCCGGTCCTCATCTTTGGCGAGACAGGGACCGGCAAGGAGCTATTCGCACGGTACATTCACCGATTGAGTGGAAGGCCGCGAGAGATCTTTGTCGCTGTAAATTGTGCAGCAATTCCAGAAGACCTTGTCGAAAGCCTGCTATTCGGTCACAAGAAAGGAGCCTTTACTGGCGCGATCAACGACCAGGTTGGGAAGTTCGATACGGCGGATAAAGGGACCCTTTTCCTTGATGAGCTCGGAGAGCTTCCCATACCCACACAGGCCAAGTTGCTGAGAGTTCTGCAAGATGGACTGGTGGAGCCGATTGGACAAGCCAAGGCGCATAAGGTTGACGTGCGGATTGTGGGTGCAACGAATCGGGACTTACGCAAGCTGGTGAGGCAAGGTAAATTCCGCGAAGATCTTTTTTATAGGCTCAACGTCGGCGAAATCAAACTTCCTCCGCTCCGTGAAAGACGCTCTGACATTCCCAAACTGGCGCTTCACATTCTCGACAGGTTGAATGGCTCTTTGCGACGACCCAAGAGGTTGTCGGCGGAAGCCTTGTCCAGGCTGCAATCTCACAACTGGGCGGGGAATGTTCGCGATTTAGAAAACGTCATCGAGAGGTCTGTTCGTCTTTGCCGCAATGATGTTTTGGACGCAGACGACCTCCTAATCACGGAACCGGTCACCTACGCGGACCCACTGGATGCACTTCCCGAGCCCTACGAGGGATTCTCATTGGATGAGTTTCTCGGGAGCGCTCGGAAGCAAATGATTCTCCGGGCGCTTGAAGCAGCCAACGGCAACCAAAGCCAAGCGGCTCGAATGCTTGGGATCACGCCGCAGGCGGTGCATAAGTTCTTGCAATCGAGACCAAAGACTTAAACCATGGTTTAAGATGTTTCAACCTGGGTTGAAGGATAAAATGATGTCAGGACTAACGACAAGGATACTAACACTTTTAATTACAACGGGTTGCCGCTCGTTCCGGGAAGTGGCATGGGCTTTGCTTCCTATCGGACGCAGACAGACCGAGCAAGGGTCCGAAACCAGAAAGGAGCGGCCATGCCAACATTTACGGTCACATCAATCATCGACGGAGATACTTTTGAGGTCCACCCCCTATGGAAATGGAACGGTGAGGCGGGTACCCGAGTCCGCCCGGCGGGCTACGATGCCCCGGAGCTTCACGCATATGGAGGCCAAGCGGCTAAGGACAAGTTGTCAAAGCTCATATGTGCGGGGCAAGTCGAACTCCGGACGGCCTACAAGATCGACCGAGGACGCTTGGTCTGCGAAGTTTTTTTCAGAAACACGAATCTTGCGGATTACTTTCCCGAGTGGCAGTGATCGGCTGGAATTTCAGGAGGAGCGCCTGTGAAGGATTATTCGACTGAAGCAGATGCGAGGATTGTCATCGACGATCTGCTCTGCCAAGCGGGATGGGACCCCGCCGACAAGTCACAGGTGCTCACCGAGGTTTCTATTCGTGACACATCATGGGTGATCTCTGATCCCGTGGCTCCCTATGGATACAAACCCAGCCGGAAAACGAAAGACGGTGATGAGATACCAACCGGTCGCGCTGACTATGTCTTGATGGACCGGAACGGCCGCCCGCTTGCCATCATAGAGGCAAAGCGCACGGCCATAGAGCCATATACGGCCAAACAACAGGCGCTGCCATATGCCAAAAAAATCGGATCGCCGTTCATCTTTCTTACGAATGGCGAACTCATCTATTTCTGGGACTACGGCAACGACGACGCCCGGATCGTAAATTCCTTCTTTTCCCGCCGCGACCTTGAGCGATTGGTGGAGATGCGCACCACCCGCAAGCCGCTCGCTACAATAGAAATCCCAGAGTATTACCTGCGCCAAGGCGAGACCCGGCAGGTGCGGCCCTACCAGAGTGACACCATGCAGGCTCTGGACCACGCTGTGGAGCTCGGCAAGCGCCGTTTTCTGATTGAACTACCCACCGGCACAGGCAAGACGGATCTCGTCTCCATATATATCAAGCGGCTCATCCAGGCCGGACGCGCCGAGCGCATTTTGTTCCTGGTAGACAGGGAGCAGCTTGCCAAACAGGCGCTCGAAGCCATTCAAGACATTCTAAACCAATACAGCAGCTACTGGTTGCGCCCAGGCATGGTTCGGCAGGAACAACAGATTACGGTCTGTCTGCTTCAGACGATGATCAGCCGTTACACGGAATTCACCAGTGGCTATTTTGACGTGCTCATAGCCGACGAATGCCACCGGTCCATCTATGGCTCCTGGCAGACCGCGCTTACGCATTTTGATGCGCTTCACATAGGACTGACTGCAACACCCTCGGCCTATATCGAGCGGAACACCTTCCAATTCTATCAGTGCCACGACGGCCAGCCGGATTTCGCCTTTCCGATCCTGCAGGCGTTTCGGGACGGTTTTCTGGTGCCCTACAAATTTGCCACCGGCATCACTCAAATCCTTGCTGAAGGTGCGGAGGTCGATGAACAAACATACGACCCGTCCGAATTTGAACGCAAATGGACGAACGAAGACTCCAACAAGAAAATGATGCAGGAGTTCGACCGGCTCGCCTGGGAGAACTTCAAAGAGTTGGCTCCCGGTCAAAAGACCGGACCTGGCAAGACCATCGTTTTTGCCATCACCAAGCACCATGCCGCAAGGCTGGCTCATTTCCTGAACGAATTACATCCTGAACTCAAGGGGCAGTACGCTGAGGTTATCACCAGCGACGTTGCGGACGCCGACGATCTCATCCGCAAGTTCAAACGCGAGGAGTATCCGCAGGTTGCCGTCAGCGTCGGCATGCTCGATACCGGTTTCGACTGCCGGGAAGTGCTCCACCTGGTAATGTGCCGCCGGGTGCGCAGTCCCATCCTCTACCAACAGATGCGGGGTCGCGGAACGCGCACGGCAGATCATATCCAGAAGCGAAAATTCGTCATCTATGATTTCTTCGGCAACCACGACTACTTCAACGATAGCGATACCGACATCTTCACCGGCATCGGTCGCGGACATGCTCCTGGCGGCGAACGCAAACCACCCAAACCGCCAGGCGACCTTGTCGAGCTTGGCCTCGAGGACGAGTGGCTTCACGCGGTTACCTATGTCGAGGTGGGGCCGGAGGGTGAGCGAGTCGACAAGCGCGACTATGTCACCAATTGGGAGACCAGCGTTCAATCTGCCGTGAAGGATGACCCGATCATCCAGAAGGTGCGGCGAGGAGAATTACTCACCGAAGACGAGGAAAAGGCGCTGGCTGACCGATTAAACCGGCCGGAGATGTATTTCAACGAGGAGAACCTTCGCAGGGCTTACCGACAGCCGGGTGGCAACCTAATCGATTTTATTAAGGCCGCTCTTGGCAGCCTCAAGATAAAACCCCGCGAAGAAGAATTGACCGAGAATTTCCAGGCGTGGCTGGTCGCAAAATCGATCACACCCCAGCAGGCGCAGTATCTTTCACTCCTCAAGAACCGCGGCATCGCCCGCGGCCGCATCGAGCTGGAGGATTTGTTCCAGCCGCCACTTTCCATTTTGAATGCGGCAGAGTTGGGCGTTGAGCTCTTCGGCGAGAGGGGGCTCAAGGAAATCATCCAGGATTTGAACGATTCGGTCTTCATGAAGAAGGTCGCATAAGGAGCAGCGATGAACCAGGATTTGCGCAGAAAATTGAACCGGATCACCGACATCCTTTGGGCCGGCGGTGTGACCAATCCGGTTACCTATATCGAGCAGATTTCGTATCTGATTTACCTTAAGCTGCTCGACGAGGAGGAATCCAGCCGCGAGCTCAAGGCCCGGCTCATGGGAAAACAGACCAACGGTAACGGCAAACTGCTCTACCCGAAACAGGCCGAGCGTTTCCGCTGGTCCAAGTGGCGTTTCAAGAGTGGTACGGATCTGCGCGACTTCGTGCGCGACCACGTTTTTCCCTATATGGCTTCGCTGGTGAAGGAGGAGCCGCAGATCGCAGAGTATTTCCGCGACGCCGTGCTTGAGGTCGTTGACCCCAACGTGCTCAAGCAAGTGGTGGACGAGATCGACGGCATTGACTTCGCCAAGCTCGGCACCGACGTGAAGGGCGACATCTTCGAATACATGCTGACCCACCTGGGGCAGTCCGCTCTGAATGGCCAATTTCGAACGCCTCGCCAGATCCGCACCATGATGGTCGAGATGTTGGACCCCAACCTCGGCGATACGATCTATGACCCGGCTTGCGGTACCGGCGGCTTCCTTATCGATGCTGTCGAGTACATTCTGGCCAGATACTCAACCGAGCCTCAGGAAGTACCCATCTACGGCGAGGAGTGGCTGGAAAAGCGCGCCCAATCCATCAAGGAAGCGCAGAAGGACATCCCAACCTTGCAGACCTACCGCAAGGGACCGGGTGAAAAGATTCCCAACTGGGAGCTTTTGGAGCGCTCCATCTACGGCATCGACGTATCGCGCCAGATGATGCGGATCGCCATGATGAATCTGGTGCTACACGGCATCCGCCAGGCCAACGTTAAGCGCGCCAACACGCTATCCGATATGGGTGGTCTCAGCGAGGACGATCTGAACCGCCGCTACAAGGTGATCCTTTCCAATCCGCCCTTTGCCGGCGTCCTTCCCAAAGAGTCGATCCGTAAGGACCTGCCCACCAACTCCAAAAAGAGCGAGCTGCTCTTTCTGGGTGTGATGATGGAGGCCTTGGCGCCGGGCGGCCAGTGTGCGGTGGTTGTGCCCGAGGGGCTCCTTTTCGGTTCGACCTCGGCGCACGTAGAACTCCGACGAAAACTCGTCGAGGATTTCGATTTACTGGCTGTGGTCTCCCTGCCTGCTGGAGTATTCAAACCCTACGCCGGAGTCAAGACCGGGGTCCTGGCCTTCCGGATGCCAGCTTCAAGCGTTAAGAAGGACAAAAAGACCAAGCATAAGGAAAAGGTCTGGTTCTACGATGTGCGTGCAGACGGTTTCGACCCTGACAAGATTTCCGGTGGCGGCAGGCCTGAAACCCCCGAACGGAACGACATCCCTGATCTTCTCAGCAAATGGAAGGCCTGCAAGGAATCGAAGTTCTCGAATCCGCCGGGTGTCGAGGCCGGAACCCTTTTGCAACCCGGAAGCGACGAGCCGCGCTGCTGGTGGGCAACCATCAAATCTGTCGCCGAAAACGATTACAACCTTGCTGCGGGACGCTACAAGCCTCAGATTGCTGAAAAGGCTCCGGATGATGACCCGAAGCAGCTTATTAGGGAGACACTGACGATTGAACATGAGATCGCTGGTGGTTTGGAGAGGTTGCTTCAATACATGGAGGCGGTCGAATGAAGTGGTCGATACATCCTCTGTCAAAGATAGCGATTGACCTTCAGCCTGGGTTCGCAATGCTGCCAAAAGCAGGGGATTCGAATTTCCCACAGCTTAGAACGAACAACGTGTCTTCTGAAGGCCGGATTGACCTAAATCTGGTCAAGAAAGTTCCCGCATCCAAGAAAGAATGCGAGCGCTACTCGCTTCAACATGGCGATATTCTTTTCAACAATACAAACAGTGTCGACCTGGTCGGCAAGACCGCTCTCTTTGATCTCGAAGGGCCCTATCTTTTCTCAAACCATATGACTCGTGTTCGGGTCAATCTCGAAATTGCAGACCCGCACTTCGTAGCACGGCAATTATTCTGGATCTGGAGATCCGGTGGTTTCCGAACGATGGTCACTCGCTGGGTAAATCAGGCGGCAATCAATAAGACAATGCTTGGGGGCGTGAAGATCTGTCTGCCAGCCCTCTCCGAGCAACGTCGAATTGTTGAGATACTCCACCAGGCAGACGCACTTCGGAGAAAGCGCGCCGAGGCCGACGCAAAGGCCGGTCGCATTCTCCCCGCGTTATTTTACAGAGTGTTTGGCGATCCTCTGGCACTGATAAGCTCCGGCGAGGGTGTCCCTCTTTCTGAGCTTGAAGTAGACCTGCAGAACGGATTTGCCTGTGGCGAAAAGGATGTTGAGGATGGCGTTCCGCACCTCCGCATGAACAACATCGACGATGCAGGCGTGCTCAATCTGGAACTTGTCCGGACCGTCCCGTTTGACCGTGATACTGAACGGTATCGGCTAATGGAGAAAGACGTGCTTTTCATGGGCACGAACAGCGAGGACAAGATCGGCAAGACCTGTCTATTCTTGCCTCCCGATGAACGAACCTACCTATTCAGCAATCATCTAATCCGCCTTCGCGTATCGGACTCGCGCATTACCCCAGAGTATCTTGCTGGTTTCCTCCACCTCCTATGGTCGAAGAGGTTCTTCCCTTCCATTGCCAAGAGATGGGTCAACCAATCTGCGGTGGCTCAGTCTTCACTTGCAGCCCTTCGCATTCCGTTGCCGGGCGAAAGATCGCTTCAAATGTTCACGGCCGCATTCCAAAACCTCCTGTCTCTGAGAGCACAGCGGGTGCGCTCAGGAGAAACCCTCGACCAGACCTTTGCCGTCTTGCTTCATCGTGCCTTTACCGGCGACCTCACGGTCAAGTGGCGCGAGGCGCATATGAAGGAACTCCTGGCGGAGATGGAAGCCCAGGCCAAAGCTCTTGATTGCCCGTCAACGCAGAGCAAATCACCAGAGGTCGGATCGAAACGCCATGCCGGTCATGACATGCATAACAAGGCAGCATTGGCTGCGTATATAACTGACCGTTGCCATACACCCGACCGCCCCATGGGAAGGGTGAAGCTCGCCAAGCTCTTTTATTTGGTACAGCAAAAGGCAGAGATCGAACTCACCGAGACATTCATGAAGCGCGCCGCTGGGCCGCTTGACGATGAAATCCACAAGTTCCTGAGCCTTGCTCAGAAGAGTAAGTGGCTGGTTCTCCTCCGGGGAGAAGGCGATCTGAAACCCGTAAAGCCGGGAACAAACGTTTCCAAAGCCATCGAGCAAGCCGAGAAGCTTTTAGGTCCTGCAAAGGCAAAGGTTGACGAGATGCTCGACCAGATGAAGGGATGGGGCTACCGCGCTCTTGAACGCTGGGCCACCGTCCTCGATGCATCCTTCGAACTGAAGGCAGCCGGACATCCTGCTACGGTCGAGACCATTAAGGATGTCATCCAGAAGCATCCGGAGTGGGTGCCCAAATTAAACAGGGATGAGTTCTCAGACACACATATCGAAACCGCTCTCAAAGGACTGCGCGGTTTCGGCTTTATCACAAACCAAGATTGATGGAGGTGCATTATGCCCAAGAAGCCAGAAAACCACGGCAAACCCTGGACCGACAAGCAGGTTCAGCAGTTGGAAAAACTCGTTGACCAGAACACCCCCACACGGGTGATCGGTCTCAAACTCGGACGGACGGAAGACTCGATCCGGTCCAAGGCAAGCGAAGAGGACATCTCGCTCAAGCCGACAAATCAATCACCTTACAACCGGCGCAAGAAATGAGGCGTTGAAGGAAGTAGCATGGACGACGATCTTCGACATTTCCGGCCAGCCTACCTGAAGCTCCAGGAGGATATGGAACGCTTGAACCGCGCGCTCAAGCCGTCCTATCTGAGCGTTTATGAACGGATGGAACGGGCGCTTGAGCCGATCCGGCGTCAGCATTTGGAGATCTCACGTTCCATCGAGCTTTCCGGACTTGCGTCATCCCGTCTGGCGGAGATCGTCCAGGCCAATCAGCGTTGGCAAGATCTGATCGACCAAGCCACCGTCTCGGGCCGCGTTTTTGAGGATATCAAGCGGACGCATCAGACATGGCTCGAAGGGATCAGGCCGATGCAGGATAGCATCGAACAGCTTCAAGCAGCGGCCAAAATGTCTCTTGGCGATATGGCATATCGGGCGACTGTCGCAGAGCAGCTCTTCGCCGGAATTGACTTCGATGCCATGCGACAAGCTATGGCATTGCCGGAGCCGGCGTTCCTGAAGTTCCAGGACGTGATCGGCAATGTGACGTCAACCTATGAGAAACTGGCCGCATCGATTCGAGTCCTTCCAGATGTGACCTATTTACCTGCGTTCGCGCTGCCCGGAGCAACGCGTGAGGTCTTCATCACTGGCTACGCTTCAGACGCGATCCGGATTCCAGAAGAGCCGGAGGACGAGGATGATGCATCTGTCGTTCAGTTGATCGCCGAAGTGGAGCAGGAAACCTCTGGCTGTATCGGATTGCTACAGGCCGTTGATCCCGCCCTGGCCAGACCGTATATCGGCGCTCACGATGCACTTCGTGGGAGAAACGCCGATAGAGCGAGACACATTCTTTCCTCGTTGAGAGAGTTCTGGAACCACTTGCTGCGTCGCCTGGCCCCGGACAAACACGTGCTTTCATGGATATCGACGGATGATAAAGACCTTCTCCACGAGGGGCGGCCCACCCGGAGAGCGCGCGTGCTGTATGTTTGTCGCAGCCTCAACCATGAGCCTCTGACCGAGTTCGTCGTTCAAGACACGCGTGCGCTGGTGAAACTGGTGGAGTTTTTCAATCGTGTCCACGAACTCGAGCCGAAATTGACGGATGAACAGCTTCGCGCCCTCCTGCTCCGAACCGATTCTTGGCTCACGTACATTCTGCAAATTTGGGAGGGGACGAGATAACCATGCTGACTGCTTTAAGAATCGGAAATTTTAAGGCTTTTGCCGAAACGCAACGGATTCCTATCCGTCCCTTGACACTGATTTATGGTGCGAACAGTTCCGGAAAATCGAGCGTGCTGCACAGCATGATTCTCGCCCGTCATGCACAGGAGACGGGCAATCTGGATGTTCATCGCACCAATGTGGGTGGCGAATCGGTGGATCTGGGTGGCTTCCGCCAGTATGTCCACCGGCGTGAGGCCAATCGCCGAGTCGAGTGGGCTATGGACCTCGATACTAGTTCATTCAAGGATCGGCTCGCGGAACTCTTCGCGCCCGTGAAGCAGGTTACGATGCGCCTCAATCTTGGCATCGGACTGGATGATCAAGACCACCCGCTCCGGGAGTCAATCCCTGAAATTCACACCTATGAACTTCTCGCCGATGGTCAGAGCCTTCTCCGGATGAGTCACCGCAGAGACGGTAAGCTTCAGCTCGACCGCTTGGATCACGAACATCCTGTATTTCGGAAAGTTATCAAGGCGATGGTCCTGCTTTCTACAACGACCGAAACGATTCACCCGGAGGACTTTGAGGGCCTTGATGAGGCAATTGCCGAGCTTGTCCCGGAGGTGGTGGCAAAGAGTACGCAGTTTTTGCCTGACGGATTGGCAGAATCAAATGTTTCCAGCCCGGGCGGTCAGGCCACCCTTTTTTTTACAATCAGTAAAGCCCGCAGAAAAGAGGAGTTAGGCGCGGCAGTACGGTCATTCCTTCCCCGCAAGATCGACGAAATTCTAAGAGGTGTCGGGCAGGTGGTCGCAGGTGAACTATCGCGGCTCAGATACTTGGGTCCATTGCGGTCTTATCCGCCGCGCCATCTGGCCTTTTCCCAGCACCACGATCCGAACTGGTATGCTGGCGGGGGCTACGCATGGGACGTCATTCGTCGTGACGCAACTGTTCGGAAACTGGTTAATGAATGGCTCTCCGCGCCTGACCGACTCCAGACACCATACGAGCTTCGTATACGCCATCTTCTGACAATAGACGACCTCGACCCGGATTACACCAAAGTCATTGAAACGTTAGAACAGAGATTTACGGGCGGCGAACCATATGATTGGGACCTTTTCGGCGAACTTTATTCTGCGCTGGAGAAAATAAAACAGAACGAGGCAAAACTCACCGAGGTTCAGGAACTCAACCTTGTCGATATGCGGAGTAATACAATTGTCAGCCACCGGGATGTGGGTATTGGTGTAAGCCAGGTTTTACCTGTACTTGTGACTTCGTATGCGTCACAAAACCAGATTGTCGCCATCGAGCAACCGGAAATCCATTTGCACCCGGCGCTCCAGGCCGACTTGGGTGATGTGTTCATCCAATCTGCGCTTGGCCCAGGCAGGAACAGGTTCTTGATTGAGACGCATAGCGAACACTTACTTTTGCGCGTAATGCGCCGGATGCGTGAAACCAGCAACGACGAACTGCCTGAAGGAGTTCCACCTATCACTCCGAAGGACGTGTGCGTGCTGTTTGTACAGCCGAAAGGAACATCGTCGGCGGTGCGCCACCTGGAATTAGATGAAGAAGGTCAGCTCCTGGACGCGTGGCCGGGCGGCTTCTTTGAAGAAGGCTACCGGGAACGGTTTGCGTGAAGGAGGAGCTGCCTGTGCTTTATGAATTTGCCATGACGCCTGACCTATTCGACGCATCCGTAGCCAACTCAGACGGCAGAGCAAGCATTATTCTGGTCGAACTTTTGCGGGGGATAGCCGAAAACGGCCTATTGGCAAACCTCCATAAGGATCGGTGGTTACGTCATGTAACAGAGAAGCGGGCAACGACGCTTTCACCCGCACTGAAAGATAAAGTCCTTACATGTCTTTCGGTGCTGCATGATCGGCATCGGCTGGTTCGACATCCGAAGTGCATAGCTGGCGATCCCGGCAATGATAAGGGATGGTTGAACCTGGCCTTCGATTCGCATGACCGAATTCCCCTTCACGCCATTGTCCTGAGCCAACCGTTAATAGACGGTTGCGGCCGCGAATGCGACGCCTTGGTCGAGTTCTTTGGCTCTTTGGATTCAACGCAGTGGAACGGGCGACGGAAGAGGACATTGTCTCTGACTAAATCGGATGTCGACTACCGCGCCGCTCTTGCTCCGATATTGCGTCATGCGAAATCCCTGGCACTTATCGACCCCTGGCTGAACTCGCATGAATCACGCTACCTCGACACGGTTACCATCTGCTCGAACGTATTGGGACAAAGAGGACATGCCAGGCTTCAAGGGCGTATCGATATTCATGCTGAAACAGGCAAACAGAAGCCAGATGGCCGAACCGTTGCAGACCACCTCGCCGCCTGGGAACAAAAGCTTCGGCCGCTGATCCAGGAGGATCGCCATAGATTCAGGGTGTTCCTCTGGGAATCTTTACCTGGTTCTGAGTCGATGCATGACCGCTTTATCCTGACGGACCAATGTGGCATTTCTGCTCCCGGCGGACTGGATTGCCGAAGTCACTCCCATGCCAATAGAACGGACTGGAGCCTGCTTGACGAGGATGTAAGACAACGCCACTGGAACGAACACGACCCCCCTGTGAGCCCCTTCAAGTTGCTGGGGAATAGGGAGATTTCATGACGAGAGTTAGGTGCAGTCCAGCCGGAAGGTTCACAAAAAGATGACTAACGAGGAAATAGCCAGATTCTTCAATAACGCGCGGCCCCACATTCAGGGCAATCCTGACCTGCGCGATCCCCAGGTCGAGGGATGGTTCCGCACGCGCCAGCATTTCCGGAACAGTTCCGAGCACGCCATCCTCCAGATTCCGGTGGGCTGCGGCAAGACCGGCCTCATGGCCCTGCTGCCTTTTGAGACCGCCCAAGGGCGGGTGCTGGTGATTGCTCCGAACCTTGAAATTCGTCGGGGCATATCCACCGCCTTCGACGTCGCTGGGCGCGAGTGCTTTTGGACCTCCACGCGTGTGTTGACCGACGTGAGTCATGGTCCCTTCACGGCCGTCTTGGATGGCCAGGACGCAAACATCCACGACTGCGATAACTCGCACATCGTGGTCACCAACATTCAGCAACTGGCCAGCCGGGCCGACCGCTGGCTCCCGGCCTTTACCGACGGGTTCTTTGACCTGATCCTGGTAGATGAGGGGCACCACAATGTAGCCAGAAGCTGGGAGCGGGTCTTTGAGCGGTTTCCGAACGCCAAGGTCGTCAGCCTGACCGCCACGCCATTCAGAGGCGACGGACGCGAGATTGCCGGCGAGCGGGTCTATGCCTATCCGTTCCGGACCGCAATGGTTCGTGGGTACATCAAGCAGATCACCGCCGTGAACGTCGCGCCCCAGGAGATTTCCTTCACCTATCGCGGGGATGCCAGGCAGCATACCCTCGAGGAGGTCCTTCAACTCCGGGACGAGGAATGGTTCAGTCGGGGTGTGGCTCTCGCGCCAGAGTGCAACCGGTCCATCGTTGACGCCAGCATCCAGTGGCTTCAGCACCTTCGGGAGACCGGCACATTCCATCAAATGATCGCGGTCGCATGTTCGGTGGACCACGCCCGCCAGGTCCGGTCTCTTTATGCCGAGCGCGGTCTGCAGGCGCGTGAAATCCACAGCAACATGCCAGCGGAGGAAATTGAGGACGTGCTCCAGGACCTTCGCCGGGGCCGGATCGATTGCATCGTCCAGGTCCGGATGCTCGGGGAGGGATTTGATCACCCAAACCTGAGCGTGGCCGCCATCTTCCAGCCCTTCCGGTCGCTGTCGCCCTATGTCCAGTTCATCGGCAGGGTCATGCGGGTGATCCACCAGAACAACCCCCAGCACCCGGACAACCGGGGCGTGGCGGTTTCCCACGTGGGGTTGAACATCGACCGTCATTGGGAGGATTTCCGGCGGATCGACCAGGAGGACCAGGAACTCATCCAGGGCTGGCTTGAAGCGGGTGACGAGCGTCCCCCGGCCGATGAGCCGGGCCGCCGCAGACGCCTGACGCCGGACATGGTGGT
>JADLDZ010000111.1 GCA_020846375.1 Nitrospirales bacterium
CCTCGAACCGCTTCGCCCTCCTGAACCTCGCCCTTCTCCACGAGAAGGCAAAGGAGTATGACAAGGCTTCCCGGTCCTTCACCCGGCTCCTGGAAACGGGAGACCTGCAAGGATACCTGGGAATGGCGCGCATCGCCGAAAAGAAGGGGCAGCGCGCCGAGGCCCTGCGGCTTTACCGCGAAATTCTTTCTCTGAACGACCTGGACACGAAAACGCGGAAGATGATCAACGAACGGCTTCAGGCTCTCGGCGACGGGTCGTAGCCGGCGGCTACTCCGCCGTTTCCGCTACTACTTTCTCCGCGATCCAGCCTTCCCTCCCCGATGTTGTGATGATTCTGAACCATTTTTTCCCGTCCACTGTCGTCTCCTCCCGCGCTTCAAGCACCGCTCCACGGGAGACCCAGGTGACCGGCGGGGCATCGAGGTCCGGGGACTCCCTCAGAGTTGCGGATTTTACGCGGACGATGATGCTCTTTCCGCGCTTTTCCGGTAATGCCGGCGGGGCCTGCAGGAGCGGTGCAAAGCTCTTCGCCGTCAACGGGGAGTACATGAAATAATGGGCGACCGCTGCGGAGAGTGCGGCAAGGGCGATGAACAGGAGGGGAGCCGTGAAGCGGAGGGGGAGCCGCCGGAGGCCTCTGTTCCCCGGCGCGGCGCTGTCCGCCACGTGCCGTGCCGCATGCTCCACATGACACTTCCGGATGTTCCTGCTCGCATCGAGATATGCCGCCATCATGGAGCGGGAGGAGAGGAGGTTGATCAGGCGCGGGATGCCCCGGGACAGCGCGTGGATATGCTGCTTCGCCTTCTCGTCGAAAGCGGCGGCCCCTTTTCCCGCCTTGATCAGCCGGAAGTTGATGTATTCGGAGGTCTCGAACCGGTTGAGCGGCCTGAATTCGGCACGCAGGGCGATCCGCTGGTTCAGCTGCTTCAGGGAGTCGGACAGCAGCCTCTTCTTCAGCTCGGACTGGCCGATGAGGACGATCTGGAGGAGCTTCTCCTTCTCCGTTTCGAGGTTCGACAGGAGCCGCAGCTCCTCGAGAGTCTCGGTGGGAAGGTTCTGCGCCTCGTCCACGATGATGATGATCCTCCTGCCCTGTCGGGAATTCCCGAGGAGGAAATCGCGGAAGGTCTTGAGGATCGCGTTCTTGTTCCTGTCCCTCACCTCCACCTCCAGGTCTTCTAGGATGGTAAGGAGGAACTCCTCGGGGGAGAGAGTGGGAGTGAGCACCAGGGCGACGCCGGCCCGCTCCTTCAGTCCCTCTGTGGAGAGGAACCGGTTGAGGAGCGTCGTCTTGCCTGTGCCCGGCTCGCCGGTGGCGAGGAAGAAGCCCTCTTTCTGCTCCACCGCGTAGGTGAGGCTGCTGAGGATCCTGTTGTGCTCCTCCGACGGATAGAAGTAGAAAGGGTCGGGGGTGAGCCGGAACGGGTCCTCCTGCAGGCCGAAGAATTCGAGATAGTCCATTCTATCTTGCCCTCCCCACCGTTGAGATGAGGTCATAGAGGGGCAGCATGAGGCCGATCATGATGATGGCGAACAGCGCGCCCACCACCGTCATGACGATCGGCTCGATCATCTTGCCCATCTTTTCCGATATGTCGTCGAGCTTCTTCAGATAGTGCTCCGAAAGGAACGCGAACTGCTCATCCAGGTTGCCGCTCGCCTCCCCCGCGTCCACCATGCGCACCAGCAGGGGCGGGAAGACGGGGTACTCCCTGAGAGACTCGCCGATCCTGTTTCCCGCCGATATGCTCTCATGCACTCCGGCAATGGCCTTTTTGAATACTTCGTTCCCGATGACGTCGCCGACGATCTCGAGACAGCGGTTGATGGTGAGCCCCGCCACGATCAATATCCGCAGCTGCTCCGAGAAGAGGGCGAGGAGCTTGTTGTACACCACCAGCTTCACGATGGGCATTCGTATCTTTATCCTGTCGAGGTGATACCGCACAGCTCTGTTGTGCTTTCCTGTCGTCGCCAGGATGAGAACCGCCGCCGGAAGGAGGGGGATGATGTACCAGTAGGACTGGGTGAAGGCGCTCACCTTCAACAGAATCCGGGTAATCAGGGGGAGCTTCACCCCCATTTCCCCCATGGTGGTCATGACCCGGGGAAGGACATAGGCGAGCCAGAAGAGCAGCGCCCCCATGGTGGTGACAATGGCGAATACGGGATACATGAGCGCCCTTTTGATGGCCTGCGCCAGGTCCTCCATCTTCCGGAGGTGTTCGGCGATATCGGCGAGGCTCCTCCCCAACTGACCCGTCTCTTCCCCCACCTTCACCAATCGCGTAAAAACATCGGGAAAGATCTCCCGCTGGAGGAAGACCGCCTCGGAAAAGCTCATCCCCATCTCCACCATGCGCTGTATCTCGAGGACGGCTCCCTTCACGTATCTGTTCTCCGTTGTGCCCGCGATGTCCCCCAGGGCGGTGAGGATGGGCAGTCCGGCGTTTATCATCACCGCGAGGTTGTTTGCGAGCTCGATGATATCGGGCCTCTTCACCCGGCCCGCCCTGAAGCTCCTCCCCAGATCGACAAGGAACCTGTTCGCCCTTCTGACGGAGAGGAGGTAGAGCCCCCGCGCTGCGAGGCTGGCGTGGACGGCCTCCATGTCCTCCCCCTCCTCGACACCGCGTATCTGCACCCCTTCAGGGTCCACCGCCCTGTATGCGTAATAGTCCATCGCCGCTATCCCGCCACTCTCGCCGCTTCTTCCAGGGTCGTTATCCCCTCCGCGGCCTTCCTGACCGCATCCTCCTTCAGCGGGCGCATGCCCTTCCGTATGGCGGCTTCCTTGATGGCGTTGATGGAGGCGGCGGTATAGATCAGCTCCCTGATCTCGTCATCGATGATCATGATCTCCCCGATGACCGTCCTGCCGGAGTAGCCGGTCCCGTTGCAGCGGGGGCAGCCCGCCCCCCGGAACCCCTGC
>JADLDZ010000112.1 GCA_020846375.1 Nitrospirales bacterium
GCGAGACCTGAAAGCGATGGTAGACCGAGGTCTGATCGTCACAGAAGGTGAAACCCACCATCTGCTCTACCGCTTGGCGGAGGGGGACTAATCTTTGCGACAGGTTTGCGACAAAGTTTACGACACTTTTGCGACATGCTTTGCGACACACACGGCCAGGTTGGGTGCCAGGGAAATGTAATTTGACGCCGCTTCCGCCTAACGGGGAACGGCCTGATCTTTGATAACACCTTGATATTGAAGATTTTTAATTAACTGCCGGAGAAAGAGAATGGTTATGAAGAGGGTTGCACACGGGGAGCCATCCCCTCTTCCCTCACTTCCGTAATTCAATTCCTAATAGTCATTGCTGATCTCTTTTTTCCTGAGTCCTGCATAGTCTCCAGCCCGTTTCCGCTTTTCCCCCGCATTGCTATTCCGGCGCTATTTGATACAATTAAAGCAGAAGCTACTTACATGACACATTCGTAATCCCCGTTGATAGGCACGGAAAGGAAGCCTGCTCCCCGGACAGAGGCTCCGCTTCTCCAAAGTCTGCACACTTTTTTCATGCATCCGGCACACTGCTCTCTTCTGATCCCCGGCGAGGAGGAAAAGAATAATGGAACGGTATATCTGCATTCACGGGCATTTCTATCAGCCCCCCCGTGAAAACCCCTGGCTCGAAGTGATCGAAGTACAGGATTCCGCCTACCCCTACCACGACTGGAACGAAAGGATAAACGCCGAATGCTACGCTCCCAACGCCGCCTCACGGCTCCTGGACGGAGAGGGCAAGATCCTCGATATCGTCAGCAATTACGCCGGCATGAGCTTCAATTTCGGTCCTACCGTGCTTTCGTGGATGGAAAAGAACCAGCCGGAGACCTATGAAAGCATCATCGCCTCGGACAAGCTGAGCAGGGAGCGTTTTTCAGGACACGGCTCGGCTCTGGCGCAGGCATACAACCACCTGATCATGCCACTCGCAAACGCGCGTGACAAGCTGACCCAGGTCGCTTGGGGCATCCGGGATTTCCGGAAAAGGTTCGGGCGGGAGCCCGAAGGAATGTGGCTCCCCGAAACCGCCGTGGACACCGGGACACTGGAGATCCTCGCAGCGCAGGGCATTCTCTTCACCATTCTCGCACCCCGGCAGGCAAAAGCGGTAAGGAAGATTGCGGACAATGCCGAATGGCAGAGAGTAGAGGGAGGGCAGATCGACCCCACCACCGTCTACCTCTGCCGCCTCCCTTCGGGGAGAACCATACATCTCTTCTTCTATGACGGACCCATCTCGCAGGGTATCGCTTTCGAGGGCATGCTCGCCAGCGGCGAAGCCTTCGCGCAGAGGCTGGCCGGCGCCTTTACCGAAGAGAGGGAGTGGACCCAGCTCGTCCATATCGCCACGGATGGGGAAACCTACGGACACCACCACCGCTTCGGGGATATGGCCCTCGCCTTTTGCCTCCACTATCTGGAATCGAACAATATTGCAAAGGCAACCAACTACGGGGAATACGTGGAGAAGAATAAACCGACCCACGAAGTGCAGATCTTCGACAATTCCTCCTGGAGTTGCATCCATGGGGTGGAGAGATGGAGAGAGAATTGCGGCTGCAATTCGGGGATGCGTCCGGGATGGAATCAACTGTGGAGAAAACCCCTGCGGGAGGCTCTCGATGCCCTGCGGGACCGGCTCATTCCCCTCTATGAGCAGGAGGCAGCCCTGCTCCTCAAGGACCCGTGGGCGGCCCGTGATGCGTATATCGATGTCATCCTCGACAGGTCCCGGGACACGGTGGAAGGCTTCCTTGCGGGACACATGCAACGGCCGCTGACGCCGGGAGAAAAGGAGAGAGTGCTGAAGCTCCTGGAGCTGCAGCGGCACGCCCTGCTGATGTATACGAGCTGCGGATGGTTCTTTGACGAACTCTCCGGTATCGAAACCGTACAGGTCATCCAGTATGCCGCGAAAGCCATACAGAGTGCCGGTGAGCTTTTCAAGCTTCCCATCGAGGAGCAGTTCGTCGGCGACCTGCGGAAGGCCCCGAGCAACGTGTTCGCAAACGGCGGTGAGGTGTACGAGAAGTACGTCGTACCCGCGAGGATCGACCTTACCCGTGTCGCCGCCCATTACGCCATTTCCTCCCTTTTCGAGGAGTACCCCGAGTCCATGGACATCTATAATTTCACGGTGAAAAGCGACGTCTACGAAAAGGCGAAAACCGGCAAATTCACCCTCGCCGTGGGCAAGGCAGGGATTCAGTCCGATTTCACCTGGGATAAACAGGTGAAATCCTTCGCTGTCCTGCACCTGGGGGACCATAACATAAACGGGGGCATCAGGGACTTTACCGACGAGGAGGCGTTTTCCGTCATGCACAAAGAGATCCGGGCCGCCTTCGAGCGCGGGGATGCCACCGAAATAATCCAGTTGATGGACAAGCATTTCGGGGTCAATAACTACTCCCTGTGGCATCTCTTCAGGGACGAGCAGCGGAAGGTCCTGCTGAAGATCCTCGAGTCCTCCCATGTGGGCACCGAGGCCGCCTACCGCCAGATCTACGAGCTCAACAGCCCCGTGATGAATTTCCTCAGCTCCCTCGGCATCCCTCTTCCCTCTTCCGTCGTCCTCGCCTCGCAGCATATTATCAATGTCGATACGCGGAGACTCTTCGAGAATGGAGACATCGACGTCAGGAAGCTCGAACGCCTGATCCAGGAAACCCAGCGGTGGTCCCTCACCCTGGACAAGGCGATGATCGGGTATGTCGCCTCATCGTGGTTCATCTCCTCCCTGGACAGGATCGTGCAAGACCCGCTGAATCCGGCTCTCCTTGAGCACGTTTCCCGCATTCTCACCGCCATCGCCCCTCTCGCACTGGACCTGGACCTCTGGAGGGCGCAGAACACCTATTTCTCATTGAAAAAACGCATCAGGCAAGAAATGCAGGAAAGGGCGGAAGCGGGGGATGAGGCAGCCCGCATATGGGAGAAACTCTTCCGCGAACTGGGGGATCACCTGAACGTAAAATGGTAGCCTCCTTCTCCGCAGGAGGAGAGCAGACACACCCCGGTATCCACCCCTTCCTATTTTATGACCAGCACCTCCACATCGCCGGTCTTCCGCACGAGATCGACACTGACATTATAGCGGTGGCGCCTCAGCACAAGGTCTACCTCTCCGTCCTTGCTCTTCAACCCGGTAAGGAAGACTTCCTGCAGGAATTCGGGAAGCGCGGGATGCCGGAGGATGACGCGGTTCGGTTGATCGAGGGAAAGCCCGATGCAGGCCTGCAGCAGCAGGAACACCGTCCCGGATGCCCACGCCTGCGGCATGCAGGCCACCGGGTAGAGTGTCGGCCCATCCTCGGCGCGACGGTGGAATCCGCAAAAAAGCTCGGGGAGGCGCCTCTGGTCCAAGTATTTGGAACCGTCGAAGATCCCGCTGAATACCTTCACTAACGCGTCGATCAACCCATACCGTGCAAACCCCATGGCGATGAGCGCATTATCATGGGGCCAGATGGAGCCGTTGTGATATGACATGGGATTATATCTCGCCTCGGTCGACGCGGCGGTCCGTATCCCCCAGCCGGAGAAGAAGTCGTCCGACAGGAGCGTCTCCGCCATGCGATAGACATGCTCCTCGGTGGCGATCCCCGTAAAGATGCAGTGTCCCGCATTGGAGGTGCGCACCCTGCAGGGCTGTTTCCTGCCGTCGAGGGCAAGAGCATAAATACCGAGGTCCTCTACCCAGAATGCTCTTTCGAACTTCTCCTTGAGGGTGTCGGCCTCCTGTTTCACCTTTCTCGCAAGGGCCTCTTCCCCCATCAGGAACGCCAGCAGCGCGGCTTCCACCTTTGCCGCATAGACATATCCCTGCACCTCGCAAAGGGCGATGGGTCCTTCCGCCAGTCTCCCATCCATATGGAAGACGGAATCGCTGGAGTCCTTCCACCCCTGGTTGATAAGCCCCTTTTCGGAACGACGTCCGTACTCCACAAACCCGTCGCCGTCGAGGTCTCCATACCGATCGATCCAGTCGAGAGCCCTCTTCACGTTCGGCCAGATGCTCCTGACGAACTCCAGGTCCCCGGTCCTCCGGTAATATGCGCCGCACAGGTAGATGAAAAGCGGCGTGGCGTCCACGCTGCCGTAGTATTTTCCGAAGGGGACCTCACCCAGGGCCGCCATCTCCCCGAGCCGCACCTCGTGGACGATCTTCCCGGGCTCGGCATCGCTTTCAGGAATTTCCTTGTCGGCCTGGGTCGCCGCAAGATACGAGAGCACGCCGCGCGCGATCCGGGGCTCGAACCAGAGGCATTCGAGGGCCGTGATGATGCCGTCCCTCCCGAAGGCCGCATTGAACCACGGCACCCCGGCATAGGGATACATCCCGTATTCCGTATCCGTAAGCATCATATGAATATCGGAGAGTGAGGTGTTGAACCATGCATTGAATTGCTCATTGGAGGTGCTGACCTGGCACGTCCTTTCTCTCATGGTGCGGTATCTCTCCTCCGCCATTGTCAGGGCGTGCTTCCAGTACATCTCCTCGTTCCTGTCGAACTGCATGGTGATGCGGAGGGCTTCGCGGTGCTTCGGGGTGAGGGTAAAAGAAAAGGTGGCCCTGCCGGGCTCCAGGGAAACGGGCGGCACGGAAAAGAGCAGGCGTGTCATGCGTTTTACACCATCAAGGCCGAGATAGACGAGGGAGATCTCCCGTCTGCCGATCTCGGGAGGAAGGACCTCTCCCCTTTTCGCCCTTCTGATGCCCCTGACTTCAAAGATGTCTTCGAAGTCCGCCTCGAACAGCAGAGTGAGACGCAGGGTTACGGGATCGAGGCCGAAGTTGATGAAAAAGATGCTCTCATAGCAATTCCCCTTCCAGAGGAACTTGGAGCGGTGGAAATGGATCGTGTCCCGGGGGATGAGGGTTGAGTCCATCGGGATATCGGGATTGGTCAGGTCCGCAGAAAGAATGTTGTTGATCTTCTTGATGCCCGAGCTCAGAAACAGCGGACGCTTCTCCTCCACCAGCAGCTCCCACCTGCTCAGATGCCGGGTGCCCTGGTGATAGATGCCCTGCTCCTCCATGCCCAGTTTGAGGATATCCCCGACCTGTGCAAAGACACCGAAGGTCTCATCATGCTTCAGGGTAAGTGTCTTCAGGTCGACACGGCCCGACTTGGCTAGAATATAATATTCGTCTTTTACCTGAGTACCGTTCGTATCCATGTCTATGCGATGCGCAGCGACCCGGAGGTTTTTACGTGCGCCACGAGGCTCTCGTATGCCGAGAGATAGTCCAGTGCCATCCTCCGCACGGAGAAGCGCTTCTTGAACTCGTTGCGTATCTTCAGCCTGCTCAGGCTCTCCGCGGCCTCCACCGCACCGACCGCCTGGTCCGGGTCATCGAAGGTAAAGCCGGTCACCCCATCCTCAACGATTTCGGGAATGCTTCCGCGGCGGCGGGCAATCACCGGGGTGCCGCACGCCATTGCCTCGATCATGGCGAGCCCGAAAGGTTCGGGCCAGTCGATGGGAAAGAGAAAGGCAAGGGCGTTTCCGAGGAGTTCCTGCTTTTCCTCCTCCCCCACCTCCCCAACAAACTCGATAAGAGGGTGCTTCAGGAGGGGTTGAACAGCCTCCCTGAAATACGCCTCATCGTTTTTGTCCACCTTTGCCGCGATCCTGAGCGGAATGCCGGCCCTCTTTGCAATTTCAATGGCATCGATCACCTTTTTTTCGGGGGAAACCCGCCCCACGAAGACGAGGTAGTCCCCCGGCCTTTCATTGAGCCGGTAAAGAGAAGGGGGCAGGCCGTGATATACGGTAGTCTGCCAGTTGGCCCAGAGGAGGGGTTCCCTCTGCGCATCGGAGATAGAGATAAGGGGGATATCGCTGAACTCCCGGTACAGGGGAGCGAGCTCCGGCAGGTCGAGACGTCCATGCAGGGTGGTCAGTGCAGGAACGGGCACCCTCCGGGAGAGAGAGAAATGAAGGTAATCCGTGTGGAAATGGATAATATCGAAATCCTCCGCACTTTGAAAGACTTGTTCTATCATGAGGAGGTGATAGCTGAGGGGATCGGTGCACTGTTTCGAAAGGCGCAGGGATTCCGGGCAGATGGGCACCAGTTTGGCTCTTGTGGTGGAGTCGCCGCTCGCGAAAAGGGTCACCTTATGGCCAAGGCGCACCAACTCCTCGGTCAGATACGATACGACACGCTCCGTCCCTCCATAGCCGGTGGGAGGGACGGACTCGTAAAGGGGTGAGACCTGTGCAATTCTCATGATGCAATCCTTATTTTGACAATGGGGGGTTAATAAATCGAGTGGGGGTGTGCTTATTCTCTGTATACCATATGCCCGGCATGCTGTCAATATTATGACGTCTTGCGGGTGCAATCAAAAGTGAGGGTATGAAGAAGCTCTCAGGGAGGAGAAGGCAGCAAGGGAAGAGAACAGGGGAGGAGAAACAGAAGGATCTATCTGAATAGGCATTCTCTGGTATGGAGCGAGGGGGCGCCCTCTTTCTTTGCGAGTGAATTCCTCCTGTTGCAAGATACATGCTACCCCCGGCACAGGAGCGGGAGCACCGTTTACTCCGCGTCCGTAACACGATACAATTGAAGTAACCGGTGGAATATGCCTCTCAATAACCACAACCGCTTTCCGGGGGACCTATGGATCGGTTCAAAAAACTCGAAGAGTACGGGATTATCGGCGACCTCGACACCTGCGCACTTGTAGGAAGGGACGGCTCCATCGACTGGTGCTGCTTTCCGCACCTGGAGTCCCCCAGCATTTTTGCAGCGCTCCTGGACCCCGACAGGGGAGGTCTCATCGCCCTGCACCCTTCCTCCTCCTTCATCTCGGAACAGAAATATATCGAAAACACGAATGTCCTGCAGACTCTCTTCCTTGCTCCTTCCGGGGAGGTCGAGCTGACCGATTTCATGCTGCCCCGGGAGGCACCGGGCGATCAGGAAATGGCACGGAACTCCCTTTTCAGAAGGGTAACCGGTAAACAGGGGACAGTGGACATGGAGCTCGTATTCAGTCCCCGCTTCAATTATGCGCGGGAGAGCACGGTGATGGAGAGGGTGCAGGGGGGGATCGCCGCACAAGGGAATACCGAAACGATATTCCTCAGGTGTCCGGTTCCTTTTGAGATACAGGGCGGCAATGCGCACGCTTCATTCGCTCTCCATGAGGGCGAAACGCTCTGGTTCATCATCTCCTACAACCGTCCGGCGGCGGATCCCGAAGAAGGGGAGCGCCTCCTCCGGAGGGCGATCGGATATTGGCACGATTGGGTCCATACATGCGAAAAAGGGAGGTGCGCTTTTGAAGGCCCCTGGCATGACCTGATGGTGCGCTCCAGCCTCGCCCTGAAGCTCCTCACCCACACGCAAACAAGTGCCATCTGCGCGGCGCCCACCACCTCTTTGCCTGAAGAGATCGGGGGCGTCCGGAACTGGGACTACCGCTTCAACTGGCTGAGGGATGCATCCTTTACCGTTCAGGCGTTCTTCAGCCTCGGCTATGTGAAGGAGGCACAGGAATTCCTGCGCTGGTGCTACGACAAATTCAAAAGATTCCCGCCTTCGGAAATCAAACCCCTCTACAGCCTGCACGGGGACACAGAGCTGGAGGAGGAAGAGCTCGGCCATCTCTCGGGCTACAGGAACTCGCGGCCCGTGCGTATCGGCAACGCAGCCCACCGCCAGGTCCAGCTCGACGTCTTCGGTGAGCTGATCCAGTCCGTTTATGATACGACGCGCTACGGAGTGGACATCGCGCCGGAGGACTGGTCCCCTCTCGACGACATTCTCGATTATGTCTGCTTCACCTGGAAAGAAAAGGACCAGGGCATCTGGGAGCCGCGCTGCGCGCCGCGCCACTATACCCACTCGAAGCTCATGTGTTGGGTGGCCCTCGACCGCGGGATACGGATTGTGGAAAACCTCGGGCTGGACATGGACCTCAGCGACTGGAAGCGGGTAAGGGAGGAGATCAGGGAAGCGCTGCTGACCCTGGGTTTCAGTAAAAAAAAGAACAGCTTTGTCCAGTTCTTCGGGTCGGAGGAGATCGATGCCTCAAGCCTCCTGATCCCCCTGATGGAATTTCTTCCCTTCGATGACCCCCGTGTGCAGGGGACGGTCGATGCCGTCATGAAGAACCTGATGAGAAACGGTTTTGTCTACCGCTACCGCAACGACGACGGGGTGCGGGGTGGAGAGGGATGCTTTATCCTCTGCACCTTCTGGCTGGTGGACGTCCTTGCGCTCTCGGGAAGGAGGGAGGAGGCACGGAAAATCTTCGATACTATCTGCAGGTACACCAGTCCCCTGGGGCTCCTTTCCGAGGAGATCGACCCCGACACGGGAGAGCTCCTCGGCAACTATCCTCAGGCGTACAGCCATATCGGCCTTATCAACAGCGCACTGTATCTCGAAAAGGCGTCGGGCACAGGGCAGAAAGGTCCCGAACCCGCCTGACCGGCGGGAATGCAGAAATAAGAAAGACAGGGATGCCCTGCCTGCCCACACGAAAAAGGTCCTGACGCTACGCCGTTTCCTCGGGATTATCCTTTTCCTGCTCCTCGATGAAGCGAAAGAGCTTTTCCATGGCGTCGATCTGCTGCAGCTTCTTGTTCCGGCCCGAGAACCTGATGATATCCTCGAGAAAGTCGGGGGACTCGGGGAGGACCGCGTTATAGACGCCCCTCCTGGTCACTTTGTATCCCTCTATTTCCGTCATCACGCTGTTCGCAGTAGCCACTACCTTCCTGACGGCGATATAGCCGTTCTTCACATTCAGAAGGGAAAGTGCGGACCGCAGGTACTGAATGGCATCATTCCAGTGCTCGAGGGAGAACTCGATCTCCGCATGGACCAGCACTTCACCGCTCTTGTTGATGTCGATCGCGCTGATGGAGATATCTTTTGAAAGATTCCAGATGCTGTCGATGATGTCCTGACTGATCTCACGGTAGGAATACGGGAGCTTGATAAAGAATGCTCTTATCTCACGGTACAATTCCATGGCTCATTATAACATTATCCGCCTGAAAGGCAACACCGGCAGCGATCAGCCAATTATATTCAGC
>JADLDZ010000113.1 GCA_020846375.1 Nitrospirales bacterium
GGGTATCGACCAGTCCCGTTTATAGTGCCATTGATGACAGGAAAGTTCAAGCGCTCTTTGCACTTCTTTTTCCGGCTAACCCCCTACTTCGCGATCATCTCCTTCAGCGTCTTCGCGTCCCTGTACCCGGGGACAACCCTGCCGTCGGACAGCACGAGAGTGGGAGTGCTGATAATGCCGAGCTTTTCCGCAAGCCTGCCGTTTTCCTCCAGCACGGAAGTGGTGCATTTCGCCTTCGGCAGCGCTTTCCCGGCAAAGGCATCTTCAAGAAGGGCGAGGGACTTCCCGCAAACAATGGCCTTTGCTTTCCCATACGCCTCCGGGTGGGACCTCAGGGGATACATCTTGATATAAAATGCGATGTCCGGCCTTTCCTTTACCACCTGCTTCATCGACTGATGAAGTTTCCCGCAGTACGGTCACTCCGGGTCATCGAATACGATCACTTTATGCCGCGCGTCGCTTCTGCCCAAGACAAGGGCATCAGCAAGGGGAATCCGGGCGGGATCGACACGGTTGATGTCGATAAGACGCTCTTCGGTGAGGTTTTTTTTGTTCTTCAGGTCAACCAGGGCGCCCGACAGGAGATACTTCTTTGTAAAATCGATATAGACGATCCCCTTCCGACCCGCATCGACGGCCACCTCCCACATGGTCTTCGCAGGGCTCATCCTGACGTCGAGGACCTTTGCTTTCGGGATAACCCCTTGCAGGAGGCTCGCTGCTTCCTCCTTTTTCAGGACATGGCATCGTGAGCAGTCTTCCCCTTTTACGGGAAAGGCAGGGGAGGATGCCGCGGAAAACACCAGGGCGCCCGCCAATGCGGCGCATACAAGAAAACGCATCTCTTTACCTCCGTTTTGACCGGCCCTCTCATCGGTGGGGACGCGAGGGGAAGACCTTTTTCATTGTTGCACTCATGATAGAACATCGGGAAGAAATCTGCAATCCGGCTGCCGGCTGCCGGTGCAATCAAAACGGGCTGCTGCCCCAATACCTCTTTTGGTATTATCGGGCAAAAAAAAGGTATGATAAATGCCCATGGAAAAGGAAGCGAAACCTCTTGTGGAGATTTATGCCGACGGCGCCTGTAGCGGGAATCCCGGGCCAGGAGGCTTCGGAGCGATTATCCGCTCCGGCGACCGGGAAAGAGAGCTGTCGGGATGCGAGATGCAGACTACCAACAACAGGATGGAACTGATGGGAGTGATTGCCGCCTTCGAGGCACTGAAAAGGCCCTGTCGTGTCGTCGTGACTACCGATTCAAACTATATCGTGAAGGGGATGAACGAGTGGATACACGGGTGGAAGAGGAGGAACTGGAAGAACTCCCAGAACAAGGATGTTATGAACAGGGACCTCTGGGAGCGGCTTTTAAAGACGATACATCCCCATGAGGTGCTTGCCTGGAAATGGATCAAGGGACACAACGGACATTCTGAAAACGAACGGTGTGATCGGCTTGCCCGTGAGGCCATCATGGAATGCAGGAAGAGAGCGGTACGTGGAAGTGAAGAAGCCTGAGGTGCTGGCGCCTGCGGGCGATTTCGAAAAGCTGAGGACCGCTATTCACTACGGGGCCGATGCGGTCTTCCTCGGCGACTCGCGTTTCAGTCTGAGGGGAAAGGCGGGGAACTTTCATGGGGAGGAGTTGAAGGCAGCCATCCGCTATGCTCATGAGCGGGGAGTACGCACCTATGTGACAATGAACATTTTCCCCCATAACAGGGATCTTCCGGCACTACGGGACCATATCCGGCTGCTCGGGGAGGCGGAGCCCGATGCAGTCATCCTTGCCGATCCGGGGCTCTTCATGATGTTCAGGCGGGAGGCTCCCGGAATCGATCTTCACATAAGTACTCAGGCAAATATCACTAATGTGGAATCTGCGCGCTTCTGGGAGGGGCTCGGTGCACGGAGGCTGGTGCTGGCGCGCGAACTCTCCCTCGAAGAGATCCGGGAGATCCGCGGGAATACCTCGATCGAGCTGGAGGCCTTTGTTCACGGTTCTCTCTGTATCTCTTACTCGGGACGGTGCTACATCAGCAGTTTTCTCGCTTCCCGGAGCGCAAACCGGGGAGAGTGCACCAACTCCTGCAGATGGAATTATACCCTGATGGAAGAAAAACGGCCTGGAGAACACTTCCCCGTATTCGAGGATGATCGGGGGACGTATATCATGAGCTCCCGGGACCTCTGCATGATCGGGCATCTGCCCCTGCTTGCGGAGGCAGGGGTTGGCAGCTTCAAGATCGAGGGGCGGATGAAGGGGATCAACTATGTTGCCGGAGTGGTAAAGACCTATCGTGAGGCGGTGGATGCCCTGTCTTCCGGCATCCCGTATGCAGTATCACGGAATTGGCTGAGAGAGCTCTCCCTGTTCAGCAACAGGGGGTATACTACAGGGATGTATTTTGGAAAGCAGCCCGACAGCGACTATACCTTTGATGGAGAGAGTTACCGGATGAGCCACGAACTGGTAGGGGTGGTGCAGGAAATCGACAACGGCACGGCACGCATCGATCTGAGAAACCGTATCGACGAAGGGGATGCAATCGAGTACCTGTCCCCAGGGATGGAGGGAAAACATTTCAAGGCGGAATGCATGAGGGATGGGGAGGGCGCCCCCCTCCCTTCCGCACGAAACGGGGATGTCATTCTCATGCCCGTGCCCGTGGGGGTCAGGAGCAACGATCTGATCCGGAGGGAAAAGGCTTCCAGGGGTGCACGGCAAGGGGAAGTACGGGATTCCGGCGGTCCCCGCCTTCGTTTTTCCCCTCCTCAGAGATTATAATAACGAATGCTTTTTTCGGATGAACGCATGGAACTCTATTTGTGCTCCCTTAAGCTGGGGGAGTTCCCCCTTGTTGCCGGCGCAGTGAATGACACTGATGTCATGACCGCTCATCAGGATCTGCTGCACGCAGCGGATATCCTGGAGCTGCGGGTGGACATGTTTGACATCATTGATCCGGATCATGTGGAGGAAGTCTTCAGGAAGGTCAGGGGCAGGGTAA